>NZ_JABFHO010000001.1:3547500-3847500 GCF_013404085.1 Winogradskyella helgolandensis
TGCTAAACCTTTTTCATATAAAGAATTACCCAAACGTTATGCCGAATTTGGTACTGTATACCGCTATGAACAAAGTGGTGAATTACATGGTTTAACTAGAGTTAGAGGCTTTACACAAGATGATGCTCATATTTTCTGTACACCAGATCAGTTGGACAAAGAGTTTAAAGACGTTATTGATTTAGTACTGTATGTCTTTGGATCATTAGGTTTCGAGAATTTTACAGCTCAGGTCTCACTAAGAGACCCTGAAAATCCTGATAAATATATTGGAAGTGACGAAAATTGGAAGAAAGCAGAAGAAGCTATTTTAAATGCTGCGAAAGATAAAGGTTTAAATTTTGTTGTGGAAACGGGTGAAGCAGCATTTTACGGTCCTAAGTTAGACTTTATGGTTAAAGATGCTCTTGGGCGTCAATGGCAATTAGGTACCATACAAGTTGATTATAATTTACCAGAACGCTTTGATTTATCTTATAAAGGTAGTGATAACGAAATGCATAGACCGGTTATGATTCACCGTGCTCCTTTTGGTAGTATGGAACGTTTTATAGCTATATTGCTAGAGCATACAGGTGGAAACTTCCCACTTTGGTTAATGCCAGAACAAGCAATTATACTCTCTATAAGTGAGAAATATGAAAAATACGCCGAAAAAGTTTTAATTTCGCTAGAAAATGACGAAATTCGCGCCCTCACAGACAACAGAAATGAAACTGTAGGTAAGAAAATTCGAGAAGCTGAAATGCAAAAGTTTCCGTTTATGATTATTGTAGGTGAGCAAGAAGAAAAAGACAATACAATAACAGTGCGTCAACATGGTGGTGAAGACCTTGGCACAATTACTGTAGAAGACTTTGTGAAAATAGTAAAAGATAGAATTAGTAAAAGTTTAAAAACTTTTAAATAATATTAAGTTTAATTTAAAATACAGAAGCCATAGCAATACGTAGAAACAGAAAGAATTTTACAAGACGTGTATCTCAAGAAGATAAACACCGTATAAATTCTAAAATCAGATCTGAAGAAGTAAGATTAGTCGGAGATAATGTTGAAATAGGTGTTTATCCTATAAAACAGGCATTATCCCTAGCCGACGAACAAGGTTTAGATCTCGTAGAGATTTCGCCAAATGCGAACCCTCCTGTTTGTAAAGTTATGGATTATAAAAAATTCCTTTACGAGCAGAAGAAACGAGAAAAAACATTAAAATCTAAAGCGACTAAAGTAATCGTTAAAGAAATTCGTTTTGGTCCTCAAACAGATGACCATGATTACGAGTTTAAAAAGAAACATGCAGAAAAGTTCCTAAAAGACGGAGCGAAATTAAAAGCGTTTGTTTTCTTTAAAGGACGATCCATTGTATTTAAAGAACAAGGTCAAATTTTATTATTAAAATTAGCCCAAGATCTTGAAGAATATGGAAAGGTAGAACAAATGCCTAAGCTAGAAGGAAAGCGAATGATTATGTTCATCGCACCTAAGAAAAAGTAGTTTAACTACGCTCAACTACCAACATAAATGTAGAGAGAAAAAATAATAAAAAGCTGATTTTCAGCAAAACGATAATAAGCGAAACGTAAATTAAACAGAGGAGAAAATGCCTAAAATGAAAACAAAATCGAGTGCTAAGAAACGTTTCAAACTAACTGGCACTGGTAAGATTAAAAGAAAGCATGCTTTTAAGAGTCATATATTGACAAAAAAATCTAAAAAGCGTAAGCTTAAATTAACTCATGATGGTTTGGTACACAAAGCAGATGAGAACAATATTAAAACATTATTACGTTTAAAGTAATTCTGTTTTAATCGGTTAAAACAATTTATAAACCCTGGAGTTAGGCAAAATAATTTAGCAAGTGTCTATTAATATAGACCGCCTACTACAAAAACACATTTAAGAGAATGCCAAGATCAGTAAATTCAGTAGCAAAAAGAGCCAGAAGAAAAAAGGTTCTTAAGCAAGCAAAAGGTTACTTCGGAAGACGTAAAAACGTTTGGACAGTAGCAAAAAATGCGGTTGACAAAGCGATGCAATATTCGTACAGAGACCGTAGAGTAAAAAAGAGAACATTCCGTTCGTTATGGATTATGCGTATTAACGCAGGTGCAAGACAGCATGGAATGAGCTATTCAAAATTTATGGGAGGATTAAAATCAAATAATATTGACTTGAACCGTAAGGTGCTTGCCGATTTAGCGATGAATCACCCAGATGCTTTTGAAGCTATAGTAAACAAAGTAAAATAGGCTTTTAGCCAAATTAATAACAACATTTCGCTTATAAGATCCGGTTCATTTATTTGAATCGGATTTTTTTATGTCTAATTATTAAAACTAAACCGTTTGCACAAAAGCATAATTATAGAAAATTCCTTTTTTATTTTTAACTTACGCTTTAATTAAAACTATTTCCATGAAGCGTATTCAACTTATTGCAACCCTCATTCTACTTGTTACTTTTAACGCTTTCAGCCAAGATAAAGATAAAACAAAATCATGGGATGTCTCCAATCCTGAAGGTGATTGGAATTTCAAAGAACTTAACCTTTCAACTAACGAAGGCACTTGGATGAATTTAGATGTGAGTCCGGATGGAAAAGCTATTGTTTTTGATTTATTAGGAGATATCTACATCATGGATAGCAATGGTGGTAAGGCTAAATTATTAAGAGAAGGTTTACCTTTTGAAATACAACCTCGCTTTAGTCCAGACGGTAAACACATCTCATTTACTAGTGATGCTGGTGGAGGCGACAACATATGGATTATGAACACTGATGGCTCTGATGCTAATCAAATAACAAAGGAAGATTTTAGATTACTAAACAATACAGTTTGGACACCAGATGGTGAGTATCTTATTGCCCGAAAACACTTTACTTCCGGTCGCTCTTTAGGAGCTGGTGAATTATGGATGTATCATAAAACTGGAGGTAGTGGTTTACAACTGACACAAAAGAAAAATGATCAACAGGATGTGAACGAACCCACTATATCTCCTGACGGAAAGTATTTATACTATAGTGAAGATGTGTATCCTGGAGGAGCTTTTCAATATAACAAAGATCCTAATAGCCAAATCTATGTCATCAATCGTTACAACATGAAAACAGGACAAACCACGAGAATCACAGGTGGTCCAGGAGGAGCTGCACGCCCTCAAATTTCTAGAGATGGAAAAAAATTAGCATTTGTAAAACGTGTTCGTACTAAAACTGTATTATATATTCACGATTTAGAAACAGGTGAAGAATGGCCTGTGTATGATCAACTGAATAAAGACCAGCAAGAAGCTTGGGCTATTTTTGGAGTCTATACCAACTTTAATTGGATGCCTAATAACGAAGACATCGTGATTTGGTCTGGCGGAAAAATTAATAAAATCAATATCAACTCTCTTAAAGTTTCAGATATCCCGTTTCAAGCAAACTCAACGATTAAAATTGCTAAAGCTGTGGAATTTGATACGCCTGTGGCACCAGATACTTTTGATGCTAAAGTGATTCGACATGCAACCACATCACCAGATGGAAAAACCATTGTTTTTAATGCGCTTGGCTATTTATACACCCAGAAATTACCTAACGGCAAAGCCAAACGATTAACTACTGGAACTGATTTTGAATTTGAACCGACCTTCTCACCCGATGGCAATTCAATCACTTATGTGACTTGGAATGATCAAAATTTAGGAGCTATCTATTCGATTCCTTCAACTGGCGGAACGTCTACAAAGTTAACTTCAGAAAAAGGCATTTACAGAAATCCGTCGTACTCACGTAATGGCAAACATATCGTCTATCGCAAAGAAAACGGGAACAACGAACAAGGTCGAACGTTTTCAAAAAAGCCAGGTTTGTATTTGATGAATAGTGATGGGACAAACACCAAATTTGTAACCAAAGAAGGAGAATTCCCAATGTTTAATGCTGATGATACACGAATTATTTACCAAAATGGCGGACAATTTTTTGGGGCTTTAACTAAAGAATTAAAAAGTGTTGATCTTAATGGTTTTGATGAACGTACGCTTGTAAAATCAAAGCATGGGAATATTTTGTTGCCAAGTCCTGATAGCAACTGGATTGCTTTTGTTCATTTACATAAAGTTTATTTAGCTCCAATGCCAAAATCTGGACATACTTTAGACTTAACCGATAAAACCAAATATGTTCCAGTTACGCAGCTTTCAAAAGATGCAGGTATCAATTTACATTGGTCTAAAGACAGCAAAATAGTACATTGGACCTTAGGAAATCAGTATTTTTCGGCAAATGCTTCGGAAGATGCTAAACTCGTTGAAAAAGGAATACATATTAATCTCGAAGCTAAAACGGATAAACCTTCAGGTAGAATTGCCTTAAAAGGAGCTCGCCTTATTACAATGGAAGGTGATGACGTTATTGAAAATGGAACTATCGTTATTAATAACAACATTATTGAAGCTATAGGAAATACTTCAGACATAACAATTCCTTCCGATGCAAAAGTCTATGATGTATCAGGAAAAACAATTATGCCAGGCATGGTAGATGCTCATGCGCATATTGGTGGGTTCAGATACGGATTAACAACACAAAAGCATTGGCAATTTTATGCGAATTTAGCTTATGGAGTGACGACCTCTCATGACCCCTCTGCACATACTGAAACCATTTTTGCACTTTCGGAATTACAAAAAACAGGGGAGCTTGTTGGGCCTCGCCTCTACTCTACAGGATTTATCCTTTATGGAGCCGATGGAGATTTTAAAGCTGTTATTAACAATCTTGAAGATGCACGTTCGTCTATTAGAAGAACAAAGGCTTTTGGTGCTTTATCTGTAAAGAGTTACAATCAACCAAGACGTGAGCAACGTCAACAAGTCTTACAAGCTGCTCGCGAGGAAGGGATTTTTGTCGTTCCCGAAGGTGGTTCAACGTTTTATCACAATATCACCATGGTTATGGATGGGCATACTGGAGTAGAACACAATATTCCTGTGGCTCCTGTATATAAAGATGTTTTAGAACTTTGGGGAAATAGTAATGTGGGTTACACACCAACACTTATTGTGAATTATGGAGGTATGAATAGTGAAGTGTATTGGTATCAAAAGACCAATGTTTGGGAGAATGAAAAGCTTCTAAAATATACTCCAAGAGCAATTATCGATTCACGTTCTAGACATCGTGTTATGGTTCCGGATGAAGAATATGAAAACGGTCATATTTTGGTATCTAAAACCACTAAAGCACTTAGTGATGCTGGTGTAAAAGTCAACCTTGGAGCGCATGGTCAATTACAAGGACTTGGAGCCCATTGGGAATTATGGTCACTTCAACAAGGCGGCATGACGAATCATGAAGCTTTAAAAGCAGCGACTATTAATAGTGCTAACTATATAGGTGCTGGTAACGATATTGGTTCTCTTAAAAAAGGGAAGTTAGCCGATTTAATTGTTATGGATAAAAACCCTTTAGAAAATATTAGAAATTCTGAAAGTATTATTTACACCATGATTAATGGTCGTATGTATGATACTGAAACCATGAATGAAATAGGAAATCATCCAAAAGAACGGACTGAATTCTATTGGGAAAATAATAAATATAACCAAGCATTTCCTTGGCATGAGGAATCGCAGAGTTTTACTCGAGAGGCTTGTGGCTGTAATGTGGGTTCGCATTAAAACAAAAACCGATTCAGTTATGAATCGGTTTTTTATTTCACTTAATTTGAATATAAATTATAAGCATATAATATGAAAGACGTTAAAATGGTAGTCACAGATATGGATGGCACATTATTAAATTCTAATCACGAAGTAAGCGAAAGGTTCTTTAAAATATTTGAAGACTTAAAGCAGCAAAACATTCAGTTTGTTGCCGCAAGTGGACGACCTTATTATAGCATTGTAGATAAACTTCAACCTATAAAAGATGATATTATTATTGTTGCTGAAAATGGTGGATTGGTCATTAAGAACGAAAACGTATTGCTTTCTAATCTACTTCATCCGAATCGATTAATAGAACTTTATAAATTAGTGACTACCATTGAAAACACCTATCCTATTTTCTGCACTAAAAATCGAGCCTTTATTCTTAGAGCATCTAATAATTTGGTAAAGACGTTTTCTGAATATTATTCAGTCTATACTATAATCGATTCTTTTGAAGAAATTACTGAAGACGTCATTAAAATAGCATTGTATCACACCACAAATTCTGAAGCTAATATCTTCCCATTTGTAAAACATCTAAAGCCAGAACTCAATGTTGTGGTATCTGGTAATCATTGGGTAGATATTTCTGAAGCGATTACTAATAAAGGAAATGCAATTACTTTTTTACAAAAGCAACTGAACATTACTCCTTCTGAAACTATGGTATTTGGAGATTACAATAACGATTTAGAAATGTTGAAATGCGCAGAATATAGTTACGCAATGGCCAATGCGCATCCTGATGTAAAAGCAGTTGCCAATTTCGAAACTGTATCTAATGATAATAATGGTGTAGAACTGGTTTTAGAAGCGTTAATTGCCGAAAGCCGTAAGGACTAACTGTCTTCCTCCTGCTCTATTTCTATGCTCGCAAAGGTAAACACCTTGCCAAATTCCGAGATTTAATTTACCATTTGTGATAGGAATTTGAACAGACGTTCCCATTAATGATGCTTTTATATGTGCAGGCATATCATCAGAACCTTCATAAGTATGCTGGTAATAAGCCTGATTTTCTGGAACCATTTTATTGATATGACTTTCAAAATCTAATCTAACCGTTGGATCTGCATTCTCGTTAATCGTTAAACTTGCAGATGTATGCTTAATGAATATTTGCAATTGTCCGATTTTAATCTGACTAATTTCAGGAATCGCATTTACTACTTCAGTGGTCACTAAATGAAAACCTCTTGAAAATGGTTGTAGTTTGATTTCCTTTTGAAAGAATTGCATAATATAATAATGGTTTTTTATTTCGATTGATCTGATATCTCATCAATAGCAGATTTAAATTCTTCCCAATTTATAAGGTGATCTCCATCTTTATCATAGCCTTCTATTAATTTTGAAGACACCATACCACGTATAAATCCGGTAATTTCAGCTTCTTTCAATAATTTTACAATTTCAGCTTTGTTTAGTTTTCCGTCTCCATCTTTATCGAAAAACTTAAAGGCGTCCTCTGGAGTTTTAAAATGATTTGTAATTAAAATTTGGATTTTGTTGAGTATCGTTTCTTTTGATAACATATCTATTGGGTTTCATTAAAAATAAGAAATAATACTTTGAAACTCTGATGTATTAACAAACAAAAAAAAGGTCCTGTTACTGTAACCTCAGATTTAGTTAATCAAAAACACTACTTGTTAATCAGTCTTACCAACATTTTCCCAAACCTCGGTTATGACAAACAGAATTAATTTATAACCGCTTTAAAAGCTTCTACATAGTATGTACTAGCTGTATCGTAATTCAATTGTAGTTTTAGACCCAATAA
Source organism: Winogradskyella helgolandensis (assembly GCF_013404085.1). Taxonomy (NCBI): domain Bacteria; kingdom Pseudomonadati; phylum Bacteroidota; class Flavobacteriia; order Flavobacteriales; family Flavobacteriaceae; genus Winogradskyella; species Winogradskyella helgolandensis. The sequence goes on from NZ_JABFHO010000001.1 coordinate 3,554,991, forward strand.
TTATTGAATTTCCTCTTCATTTGTTTTAGTATATTCAGGCTTTATTCTTGTAGTAAGAAAGTCCTTTATCTAATTTATTTCCGAGATTAAGCTTTCTCCAAAATTTAAGATATCGCTATTTTTTCATCATGATTCATGAGTCAACAGGAAAAATAGTGCAATAATTATGTACTTCATATTACGTTTTCTGCTTCTTCTTTTTAGCCGCAGGAAATAATACATTGTTTAAAATTAGCCGATACCCTGGAGATGTGGGATGCAGGTCTAATTCCGTTTTTGGATCGCCTACTCTATGCGTGTAATCTTCAGGATCATGGCCTCCATAAAAGGTAAAAAAGCCTTTTCCTTTAATACCGTGAATATATTTAGCTTCTCCATTTGTTTTGTTTTCACCCATTACTAAGACGTTGGATTTTATTTGATCTCTACTAAATGAAGTTGTTTGTCCCATAAAACCTTTAACCAATGCGGTATGATTTTGAGTTAACATTGATGGAATTGGATCCCATTTTGCAGAATATTCCATAAGAGAAAAATAATCTACAGTCTTATTAATTTGTCGTTTTTGAGTCATATCTATAGACGAAAACTCGTAAACATTAGGACTACGTTCTAAAATATAATCTTTAAAAGCAAAGGTTTTAGAAAAATCGATTTTATTCTGATAACCTGGATCACTACCATCACCATCAAACATAGGCTCGCAAATATCTACACCTTCCGCTGAAAGTGCGATATCAAAACTATCTGTTGCAGAACACATGGCAAACATAAATCCACCACCAACTACATAATCCCTAATTTTAAGGGAAACAGCTGATTTCTCTTCTGAAACTTTATTGTAGCCTAATCGTTTGGCTAAGGCTTCTGCTTCTCTTTTATCTTCAATATACCAAGCAGCAGATCTATATGCTCTGTAGAATTTTCCATATTGACCTGTAAAATCTTCATGATGTAAGTGTAACCAATCATAAAGTAATAATTCATCATTCAAAACCTCTTCATCATAAATAGTTTCATAAGGAATTTCAGCATAGGTTAAAACCATAGTTACTGCATCATCCCAAGGTTTTAGCCCTGTTGGAGTATAAACCGCAATTTTTGGTGCCTTTTCCAAAACCACAGCTTCTTGATTTACTGCAGGACTCGCAATCTCTTCTAAAATCTGAGTCGCTTTTGCATCCGAAATTACCTCAAAAGAAACTCCTCTAATTTGGCACTCGCGCTGAATAATATCGGCATCTGGCAATAGAAATGAACCACCTCTATAATTAAGTAGCCACTTAACTTTTAGCTCACGCTCTAAGGTCCAATATGTTATTCCATATGCTTTTAAATGATTGCTTTGCGTTTCTGCATCCATTGGAATAAGAATATAGGAGGCATACGAATTGGCACTACATACGATTAGAAATAAGAAGAAGGCAATTTTTTTCAAGTTCATAGATTTAGAACGAAATATAACTATTTTTTAGTCTTTACGGACTTGATTTATCATTCTTTTAAGACCTCAATTAAATATGTAATGCGTTTATCTGTTATAAAATGAGAATGCGTTGCGCAGAGAAAACACATGCTTTTAGCTGATACACAATTAAATACCTGAAATCAATTAAAAATACCACTCTCAAACATCGAAACCCAAACTTTGTTACGACGAAATAACTAATAGTGTTTACTCTAATGAAGCTTCATTTCCAGATAGTAAGCTAGCTATGACTTTGGTACCTTCAAACTGTTCTAAAATAATTTTAATAAAAACAGTAATCGGAATCGCCATCACTAAACCCGGAATTCCCCATAGAAAGCCCCAAAACATCAGCATAACTAATACAGCAATCACGTTTATAGAAAAAGATTTCCCCATAAAAATTGGCTCTAAAACAGCACCAAATGTGACTTGCACCATTGAAATTGCAAAAATAAAGAAGAACAACGTACTTGTTGGATCTAGTTCTACAAAGGCAAAAATGGACAAGAATATTACCGAAATAAAGGAACCAACCATTTGTACAAAGTTAATAGCGAAGGCAAATAATCCCCAAAAAATTGGGAAGCTTACATCAAAAAACACACACATTAGCCCTGTAAATAGCCCTGTTAAAGCACTAACTAATACCTTTACTTTAATAAATTTTATAAGATCTTTTTCAATCTTCATGAAGGTTTTAACCGATGTATGTTTTCTTTTTAACAATGTATTATTCAGCAACTTATGAACATTAATGGATTCTGCTAACCATAATACTACAAAGAAAACGGTCATTAATAAACTGGTTAGGAAAGAATTTAAAAACCCAAGTGTAGATCCTAAATTTTCTTTTTGAAAGAACTGTCCTAAAAAGCCATGTTCTTGTTCAATCTCTATTCCAAAATTATCTAATAAATAAACTTTTAAGTCGGCTATTTTTAATTCAGCTTTAGATAAAAATTCCGTGTTATTCGCTAATATTTCTTTGCTAGATAATTGTACTAATTCAATACCTAATTTAAGTCCAACTGCAACCAGCAATAAAACAATAATTATGCTTACTACTTTGGGGAAATTTCGTCGTCCTAACCAACGCATTAATGGCAAAAACAATAGCGCAATAAACATTGAAAAAATCAATGGTATAAATATAAAGGACAATATCTTTAGTAAATAGAATACTAAAGGAACTGCTATAATTAGCAACAACACATTGGTTGTACGTCTTTGTTCTAACATGAGGCAACTTCTTTTAACTAAGCGTTCAAAGATACATCAAAATACACTTTTCATTTCCATAAATCACTGTTAAAATGGTACTCCATCATCTTCTGGCCCACCAAAGGCATCTGAAGCTGAAGGAAATTTATCAGGACTAAATGTATTATCGTTAGCTGCATCATTCATTTTAGAATGAAACTCTGCACCAAAAGGAGTATCAAAATCATCTAAATTATCAAACTTACCTAAATGACCGATAAACTTCAATCGTATATTTTCTAGACCACCATTTCTATGTTTTGCGACAATGAATTCACCCTGACCCTCAGTTGGAGAACGTTCTTCATCATCCCATTCGTCAATTTTATAATATTCTGGTCTATATATAAACGCCACAATATCTGCATCTTGCTCAATCGCACCAGATTCACGTAAATCAGATAATAAAGGGCGTTTACTACCTCCACGCGTTTCTACAGCACGCGATAACTGTGATAAGGCAATTACAGGAATACTTAATTCTTTTGCTAACGCTTTAAGGTTTCGAGAAATCATGGAAATTTCTTGTTCACGATTACCTCCTTTTTGACTACCACCTGCCGTCATTAATTGCAAGTAGTCAATCATAATCATCTTAATACCGTATTGCGATGCTAAACGACGTGCCTTTGCTCTTAAATCGAAAATAGAAAGCGATGGTGTGTCATCAATAAATAAAGGTGCTTGCTCTAAAGTTTTTACTTTAACGTTAAGCTGCTCCCATTCGTGCTTTTCTAATTTACCAGTTCTTAATTTTTCTGAAGATAAGCCAGTTTCACTAGAAATTAAACGGGTTATTAATTGAACTGAAGACATCTCCAGAGAAAAGAATGCAACGGGTGTATTACTATTAACAGCAACGTTTCTTGCCATTGTAAGTGTTAAAGCTGTTTTACCCATACCTGGACGAGCAGCAACAATAATTAAATCACTTGGCTGCCAACCTGAGGTTAATTTATCGAGTTTATCAAAACCAGAAGCGACACCACTCATCCCCTCTTTATTAGACATTTCCTCAATTTTCTTTTTCGCTTGAATAACTAAACTCTGAGCAGATTCTGTAGATTTCTTAACGTTACCTTGGGTGACTTCATATAATTTTGCTTCAGCTGTATCTAAAAGGTCAAAAACATCCTTAGTTTCGTCATAAGCTTCTTCTATAATTTCGTTTGAAATTTTAATTAAACTTCTCTGAATAAATTTTTGAAGGATAATACGTGCATGAAACTCAATATGTGCCGAAGATGATACGCGTTGTGTTAAAGAAATGAGGTAAAAATCACCACCAATAGCTTCTAACTTTTCATCTTTCTTTAATTGGCTCGAAACAGTTAATAAGTCAATAGGCTCACTGTTTTCGAAAAGTTTAAAAATGGCTTCAAAAATGTGTTTGTGTGCTTCTTTATAAAAAGAATCTGGACTTAAAATATCAATTACTTCGTCTACACCTTTTTTATCAATCATCATCGCCCCAAGCACAACCTCTTCTAAATCAGTTGCTTGTGGCGGAATTTTTCCTTTTTCTAAACTAATGATAGTGCTTTTATCAACTTTGTAGCCTTGTACTGGATTGGGTTGTTTCATAAGTAACAAAAGTAGTTAAATAGTGTTGAGAAAATGAAGATGATCGCTTTACGATGTCAACATATCATCAACAATCTAACTGTTAATAACTTGATTTTATTGTTAATAGCGCCAAAAAAAACCGAAGCCAAAACTTCAGTTTTTTTTAGTACCCTATGTTCGTTGGAATTAGTCTTTATAGACTCCCATAGCGTCATATTTTTCCATACGTTGCTTTACTAAATCTTTTGGTGATAAGTTTTTAAGCTCTTCATAAGATTTAACTATGGCGTCTTTTACAGCCGAAAATGTTTTGTTTCTATCGGTATGCGCACCACCAAGTGGTTCTTTAATAATAGAATCTACAAGCTTCATACGCTTCATATCTTTAGCTGTAAGTTTTAAAGCTTCCGCTGCTTGTTCTTTATATTCCCAGCTCCTCCATAATATAGAAGAACAAGATTCTGGTGAAATCACAGAATACCAAGTATTCTCTAACATCATCACACGATCACCTACTCCAATGCCTAAAGCTCCACCTGAAGCACCTTCACCAATAATAATAGTAATGATTGGTACTTTAAGACGTGCCATTTCTAAGATATTTCTAGCAATTGCTTCTCCTTGTCCACGCTCTTCAGCTTCCAATCCAGGATAAGCACCGGGAGTGTCTATTAAAGTTACCACAGGAATTCCGAATTTCTCAGCAGATTTCATAAGTCGTAATGCTTTACGGTAGCCTTCTGGATTAGACATTCCGAAATTGCGATACTGCCTTGTTTTGGTATTAAATCCTTTTTGTTGACCAATAAACATATATGATTGATCACCAATTTTACCTAATCCACCAATCATGGCTTTATCATCCTTAACATTTCGGTCTCCGTGTAACTCCAAAAATGTATCTCCACAAAGTGCTTTAATATGATCTAAAGTATAAGGTCTATTAGGATGACGAGACAACTGAACACGTTGCCAAGCCGTAAGGTTTTTGTAAATATCTTTCTTCGTTTCAGCGAGCTTTTTTTCAATCTGTTTACAGGTTTCAGTAACATCTACTTCACTTTCCTTGCCTATAATTTCACATTTATCTAGTTGCTCTTCTAGTTCTTTTATTGGTAATTCAAACTCTAAATATTCCATACAATTTGAAGTTAGTTTTGTTTTAGTTAGTATAGTTAGGGTACAAACCTACGTATTCTTATTTCGATATTAGAAAAAATATATAAAAAAGTAAGTTCACATTTCAATTTACAAAAATAGAATTTATTAAATAAACTATAAAAATTTAATTGGTAATACTGCTTGTGTTATTTCTTCTCCTTTTATAATTTTTAAAAACGGCATCAAATAAAACGGTAACTAAAACAAGCACAGCACCTATATAAAATTGTGGAGACATCTTTTCTGTTTCAGGAAAAAGGACTAACGCGATGGCTATTCCGTAAACAGGTTCTAAATTATAGCTTAAAATTGCTGTAAAAGGACTTATATAACGCATAATATCTACCGAGCCAATAAATGCATAGGCTGTACAAACTGAAGCTAAAATAAATAAGTAAACCCAATCAGAAGTTGAGAGTGTAAAAAATTCGGCATTAAAACTTTTTCCTGTTAATAGAATAAATACCGTTAAAAAAAGCACTCCACTTATAAATTCATAAAATGAAATAACTGTTGCGCTATGTCGCTCAATAAAAAGACCATTTATTACCGCAAATAATGTTGAGAATAATGCAGAGAACAAGCCTAAAATGATACCATTAATATATCCCATTTCACTACTCGTAATTAAAAACACACCGAGAATCACAATGATTCCAAAGATAATTTCATAACCTAAAATACGACGTTTAAACAGAATGGGTTCTATAAAAGAGGCGAAAAATGCACCTGAGGAAAACATAGCTAAAGCAATAGAAACATTAGCCTGATTAATAGCTTCAAAAAAAGTAATCCAGTGTAGAGCTATGATAATACCAGCCAGAAAAAAATTTGAAAGTGATTTTTTAGATACTTTGATATTTATCCTCACAATTTTAATGTAAATAAACATTAAAATTCCGGCCATTGCCATCCTATACCAAACAAGTTCTAGTGCTCCAATGGTAATTAGTTCGCCTAAAATCGCTGTAAAACCAGCAATTACAACAAGAACATGTAAGTGTAAATAATGCTTTAGTTTAGCGTTTTGCATTTTGAAGTAGATATATGGCTAAAATACCAAATATTACATTAGGAAACCATACAGCAACTATAGCTGGAAAATCAGATTGTTCTGCCATTACGCCAAAAACCTTATCAAAGAAAACATAAATCATAGCAATAGCAATACCAACGGCAAGGTTAGTACCCATGCCTCCTCTTCGTTTTACTGAAGACACAGCAACCGCTATAATGGTAAGAATAAATATAGAAACAGGTAAACTCCATTTTCGTAATTTTACAACTTCATAGCGTCCTATATTAGGTGAGCCTCTCCGTTTTTCTGCAGCAATAAACTTAAGTAATTCACCATAAGGTTTTGTTTCTGCAGCATATTGAACAGGTGTTAAATCTTCCAATTCAAATGGAAATTGCATTAGTTTTTGACTCTCTTCTTCTACCGTTTCAATGCCATCATTAAATGACCGTTTTATATAGGTAGTAAGTTTATATGCACTATCCTTTTCAACATAACTAATTCTGTCTGCAAAAATTTTGTATTTCAGTTCGTTGCCTTCAAAATGTTCGTATGTAAATTTTAAGCCTGTATTGGTCTTGGGTATAAAATTACTGACGTAGATATAGTCTTGATCATTAATTTGTTGGTAAACATCTTTGGTTTGCTGAACGGATCTATTCTTTCTTAAATACTTATATTTAAATTCATTAAATCCCTGACTTGCAATAGGTGCTAAATACATCCCTAAAAACAAAGCAAATCCAGCCACCATGGTAGCTCCAATTAAATACGGTCTTAAGAACCTTGAAAACGAAACTCCTGAACTTAAAAAAGCCACGATTTCTGTATTATTAGCCAACTTAGAAGTAAACCAAATAACGGATAGAAATAAAAATAATGGAAATAAAAGGTTCGCAAAATAAACTGTAAAATCTAAATAATAATATGCAATCTCACCAAACGGCACATCATTTTCTAACATTTTACCAACCTTCTCAGCTAAATCTACTATTATACCGATAGGAACAAACAGCAATAACATCATTAGAAATGTAAATAAATACCGTTTTAATATGTACCAATCTAGAATTTTCAAGTCTTATCGTTTATTGTTTGTTGTTTAGTTGAAATGCATTCTTATTCGATTTCAATTTCTATAATCGGTTATCCATTTGCTTCACCATTTTATCCTTCCAAGCTCTAAAATCACCTGCAATAATATGTTTTCTAGCTTCTCTAGTTAACCAAAGATAAAAACCTAGATTATGTATAGTAGCAATTTGCTTTCCTAATAATTCATTAACCGTAAATAAATGTCTTAAATACGCTTTAGTATATTCGGTATCTACAAATGTAATTCCCATTTCATCTACAGGCGAAAAATCATTAGCCCATTTTAAATTTTTGATATTAATTGAGCCATGAGCTGTAAACAACATGCCGTTTCTAGCATTTCTTGTTGGCATTACACAATCAAACATATCTACACCTAACGCTATATTTTCTAATATATTGATTGGTGTACCAACTCCCATTAAATATCGCGGTTTGTCTTCTGGTAAAATATTACAAACGATATCTGTCATAGCATACATTTCTTCCGCTGGCTCACCAACTGAAAGTCCACCAATAGCATTCCCTTCTGCTCCTGCATTGGCAATATATTCTGCAGATTGCTCACGTAAATCTTTATAACAACTTCCTTGAACAATCGGAAAAAATGTTTGTTCATAATCGTACTTAAAAGGTGTTTTTTTTAGATGCGTTAAACAACGTTCTAACCAACGATGTGTCATATGCATAGAACGTTTTGCATAATTATAGTCACAAGGATAAGGTGTACACTCATCAAAAGCCATAATAATATCGGCACCAATACTTCGCTGAACTTCCATCACGTTTTCTGGTGTGAACACATGGTAACTACCATCAATATGTGATTTAAACTTTACACCTTCTTCTTTTATCTTTCGATTCGAAGACATTGAATATACTTGGTAACCACCAGAATCGGTTAAAATATTACGATCCCAATTCATAAATTTATGCAAACCTCCAGCTTGTTCTAAAATTGGAGTTTGAGGCCTTAAATAGAGATGATAGGTATTTCCAAGAATAATATCTGGATTAATATCATTCTTCAACTCACGTTGATGCACTCCTTTTACGGATGCTACAGTTCCAACTGGCATAAAAATAGGTGTTTCTATGGTGCCATGATCTGTAGTAATGGTTCCTGCTCTTGCTTTAGTTTCTTTATCGTTTGCTACTCTTGTAAATTTCATGTATAATAAGTCAGACGGCAAATATAAATAACTCTATTACATTCCTTCTTAAATTAGATTTAAAAAATAGGTGCTTATCAATATTTGGAATAGGCACTTCAATTTTTAAAATTTTCGACATATTGTTAGCAAATCATACAATTCGTTAATAAGTGCATCATGTCAACTTTTGATAACCCTTAGTAAAAAGTTATTTTTGTGGCATAAAACTTAAGCAATATAACATGCCAAACATTAAAGAATTAACTGATTTAACTACTCAAGTTCGTAGAGATATTATACGAATGGTACACAAGGTAAACTCTGGTCATCCAGGAGGATCACTAGGCTGTGCTGAATTTTTTGTTTCTCTATACCAAGAGCTGATGGAAAGAAAAGACGGTTTTGATATGGACGGAATTGGAGAAGATTTATTTTTCCTTTCAAACGGACATATTTCACCTGTATTTTATAGCGTATTGGCAAGATCTGGATATTTTCCTGTTGAAGAGCTGAATACTTTTAGACTTATTGACTCGCGTTTACAAGGCCATCCAACAACACATGAAGGGTTACCTGGAATCCGAATCGCTTCTGGTTCATTAGGTCAAGGAATGTCTGTTGCACTTGGTGCAGCACAAGCCAAAAAATTAAACAATGATGATCATTTAGTTTATAGTCTTCATGGTGATGGTGAATTACAAGAAGGCCAAAACTGGGAAGCTATAATGTATGCTTCAGCTAAAAAAGTAGATAATCTTATTTCTACGATAGATTTAAACCAACAACAAATTGATGGTTCTACTGACGATGTTTTACCAATGGGTAGCATAAGAGCAAAATTTGAAGCTTTTGGCTGGATCGTTTTAGACATTGAAAAAGGGAACGATATTGAGTCTATTCTTAAAGGTATGAAAGAAGCAAAATCATTAACAGGACAAGGAAAACCTGTTTGTGTTCTTTTACATACGGTTATGGGTAATGGAATCGATTTTATGATGCATACACATGCTTGGCATGGAAAAGCTCCTAACGATGAGCAATTAAAGGAAGGTTTATCTCAAAATCCTGAAACATTAGGAGATTACTAAAAAAAGTCTAATTAAACAGATACCCATTTTTATGGGCATTATTATGAAAACATACACATATACAGAAAAAAAAGATACAAGAAGTGGTTTTGGAGCCGGTTTAACTGAACTTGGAAGAACAAACCCTAATGTCGTTGCCTTATGTGCTGACTTAATTGGATCTTTAAAAATGGATCAATTCATTGAGGAAAATCCAGAACGTTTTTTCCAAATCGGAATTGCTGAAGCTAATATGATGGGCATTGCTGCTGGTTTAACTATTGGTGGAAAAATTCCATTTACAGGAACGTTTGCTAATTTCTCAACGGGACGCGTTTATGATCAAATTCGTCAATCTATTGCTTACTCTGGTAAGAATGTGAAAATTTGTGCATCTCACGCAGGATTAACTTTAGGAGAAGATGGTGCAACGCATCAAATTTTGGAAGATATCGGCTTAATGAAAATGTTACCAGGAATGGTGGTTATTAACCCTTGTGATTACAACCAAACAAAAGCGGCGACTATTGCCATTGCAGATTATGATGGCCCTGTTTATTTAAGGTTTGGTCGTCCGTCTGTGCCAATTTTTACACCTGCTGATCAGAAATTTGAAATAGGCAAAGCGATTAAATTTACTGAAGGTTCAGATGTTACTATTGTTGCTACAGGTCACTTAGTTTGGGAAGCTTTAGAAGCATCAAAAGCATTGCATGAAGCAGGTATTTCTGCTGAAGTAATTAATATTCACACCATAAAACCACTAGATGAGAAAGCTATTTTAGATTCTGTGGCTAAGACAAGATGTATCGTTACTGCTGAAGAGCATAATCATCTTGGAGGTCTTGGAGAAAGTGTTGCTAGAGTATTAGCACAGCACAATCCTACTCCTCAAGAATTTATAGCAACAAACGATACTTTTGGAGAATCTGGAACACCAGCACAACTAATGGATAAGTATGGTTTAAATAGTGAAGCGATTCAAAATGCTGTTAAAAAAATACTGAAAAGGAAATAATTATATTTAATAGCGGCATTCATACAACTGAATGCGAATATTTAAACATTAGAAAATTGTGAATAATTTAAAAAGATTAATCATCACAAGTGCATTTTTTGCTCTTGTAGGGTTTACAGCCTCTGGTCAAAATCCAATTTCTTATGGAATTAAAGGTGGTTTAAATTATGGTGCTACAGGAGAATACTTTGATGCACTTAGCTTTAATCGCAGTAATCCGGATAAAAACATAGGTTACCATATTGGTGTTTTTGGCAAGATGGGTGATGAAATTTATTTAAGACCTGAGGTTGTTTACACCGCTATCAAAAGTGATTACGATAATGCTGAATTCAATGTTAGAAAAATTGATGTTCCTATCTTAGTAGGTGTTCAACTTATAGATCATTTAAGTGTATTTGCTGGACCCGCTATGCAATTTATCCTAGATTCAGATTTTCGCGGTATCGATATAGACAATATTCGACACAAATTTAGAGTTGGTTTTAATTTTGGAATTGCTGTTGATTTCAATACAATAGGTATTGATTTAAGATATGAAAGAGGTTTTGACAATAATGAAGCTTCCTTTAAAGAAGAAAATCAAGGTAGATACAGTAGAATTGACACCAAGCCTAACCATCTAATTTTGAGCGTATCGCTAACGCTTTAGTTTTAATCAGAAAAAAGTCATAATCTAAAATATTTAGGTTTTAGTAATATTGGGCGCAGTAACAATTCATTAGACATTATGTTTAATCGTTTTTCAACTGCGTTCAACATCACTATAATGCTTATATGGTTTATCGTCTTTCTAAATTTCAAAAAAAAACACCCTGTAATTAACACTTATATTAGGTGATACAACTTCTAAATAATTAAAGTTTAAAAAGCCCTGCGATTCAAAATGCTGTTAAAAAAATACTGAAAAGGAAATAATTTTGATTTGGCATCGTTTTTGGAAGTGAGTACCTAATCTTATAAAAAAACGAACATTATGAAAAATTTAAAGAAAACAGTTATTGCAACTCTGGTTTTTGCTTTTGTTGGATTTTCAATGAATGCACAAAATGGAGGTTCATTTGGAATTAAAGGTGGACTAAATTATGGTGCCAATGGCGATTATTTTGAATCTGCTAGTTCTAATGCTAAACATCCGGATCGTAATATTGGATATCATATTGGGCTTTTTGGAAAAATAGGGAACAAATTTTATTTGAAACCTGAGTTGGTTTATACAGCTACCAAAAGTGATTATAGTAGTGATGTGTTTTCTGTTAAGAAAATTGATGCTCCTATATTAGTTGGTATAAGAGTATTAGGACCTGTTAGTGTTTTTGCAGGACCGTCTTTACAGTATATTTTAGACACAGAGTTTGAAGGCATAAATATAGATAATGTGGAAGAAGATTTCTCTGTGGGATTAAATTTTGGAATCGGACTTAGCTTTAATACTATAGGAATTGACTTAAGATACGAAAGAGGCTTTAGTGATAACGAAGCTACTTTTATTGATAATAACTTAGGTGCTGGAGTTGTAAGTAGAATTGATACAAGACCAGATCAATTAATTTTAAGTTTATCTATTGCGCTTTAACACTAGAAAAAAAATAGTAAAATAAGAAAGCCGCTCAATAATTTTGAGCGGCTTTCTTATTTCAAAAAATTAACGAATTTTAATTTCTAAATTTCATTATAATTAATACTAATATCTGGATCTAAATAATCTGGTGTGCCATCATTATTAGAATCTGCTATAGTTACTGTTTTAATAGTAATTACTCCGCTTATTTGACTTCTAGTTCTCTCAAACTCATTAGCAGCAAGTATAGGCTCTTCTTCCCCTAGGTTGGTATCTACAGTATATGTTGTAGGAATTAATTCATCTATTGTATAAACAAGATCTCCATCATCATCATTATCAATAAAGTTTAGATAAAAATCTTCATCGGAATCATCATTTGTCACGTCCAAATCGCCATCTATATCTTCAAGATAAGAAGGAATGCCGTCATTATCATGATCTTCAACTTCAAACTGTAATAATTCGAATTTGAACATAAGATTATCATAAACTGAACCTGTAGTAGAACCAGAAAAATAACCTAATCCAGAAGGAATAAACATAACACCCAAACCTGGATTAGTAAAACTGAAATTACCATTGCCGTCAATTTCATAATCAGAAGCAGTATTGAACGTTGGCATTACAAGTTGCCATGCTTTAATTACACCAAAGGAATTTCCATCAGACTGCAAATTCAAATCTTCAGGCGTAGCACTAGAATCAAAAACTTCATAAGTCCCATCCAAAGCTTCATTTATTGAACTGCCGCTATATCTCACACGAACCATATCTGTAAACGTTGGAGAATCACCATCACCTTGGTTTATATTTAAAACGTAATACTCATAGTCAGCTTCAAGATACGTAGCACTGCGTTCTTCAACAGCAGTCATTAACAATGTATGATTCTCTGGTACAGTTTCATCTTCTGCCAATGGTGTAATAATGATATCTGTATATTTATGATTAGAACCCGTTTCAAAAAAACCCGAGTTATAATAATGTGAAGTTAAATACGCGACTAACGAGTCTTTATCTTTAGCTTGTTGCTCTGTTCTATCTTCTTCAACGAAAGAATCAGAATCATCATCGTCATCACTTTTACAAGAGATAGCGACACTAAATAAAAGCAGTAGTAAAAGACTAAATTTTAATATTTTAATTTTCATAGAAACTTATTATAGACGTTTTAAACCATCACAGTGTAAAAACGGCGTTCATTATTGCTTATTTTTAACGCGCAAGATACAATAATATAATATTTTTGCACTACAACATTAACGTAGTTTTTAGTAAAAAAGATATGCGAATTGATAAATATTTATGGTGTGTACGGTATTACAAAACAAGAAGTATTGCGACAAAAGCGTGTAAAAAAGGACAAGTTAAAGTTAATGGTGCTGCTGTAAAACCGTCGAGAGAAGTGTTCCCTACCGATAAGATTGAACTTAGAAAAGATCAAATAATCTATCAGCTTACCGTTAACGATTTACCACCAAATCGTGTGGGTGCAAAACTAGTTGATATTTATAGGGTAGACACCACACCAAAATCTGCTTTTGAAGCCAAAGAGCTCTTAAAATACAGTAAAGATTATTACAGAAAGAAAGGCACAGGACGACCTACAAAGAAAGATAGACGTGATATTGATGACTTTTATGATGATGAAGAATAAAATTGAACTAAAAGTTAAAGTTGAGGTTGAAAAAATAGAAGTATTACCATAAACCAACTCTGTCTGATTATGAATATAATGAACAAAGCATATTGGGAAGAGCGTTACACATCTAACAAAACGGGTTGGAATATCGGCTATGCTTCTACTCCACTAAAAGCGTATTTTAATCAACTTGAAAATAAATCTTTAAAGATTTTAATTCCAGGAGCCGGTAATAGTTATGAAGCCGAGTACTTGTGGAATAACGGTTTTAAAAACGTATATGTATTAGATTTTGCGAAGCAACCTTTAGATAATTTTAAAAAGCGTTTGCCAGAGTTTCCTCAAAATCAACTATTAAATGCTAACTTTTTTGAATTAGACGATAGCTTTGACCTCATTGTAGAACAAACTTTTTTCTGCGCACTAAATCCAAGCTTAAGATTAAATTATGTTAAGCAAATGCATCAATTATTAAAACCAAACGGAAAACTTATAGGGCTATTATTTAATATAGAGCTCACTACGGTTGGACCTCCTTTTGGTGGTAACATTTCAGAATACCAATCGCTTTTTAAACAGACATTCGAGATAAAAATTTTAGAAACTTCAATTAATTCTATAAAAGAAAGACAAGGTAATGAACTGTTTTTTATCTTTGAAGTTGATAACACCAAATAAGTCCTATGGCATTAACAAAAAATACAATTTTAAGTCATAAAGAAATTGAGCACAAGATAAAACGCATTGCTTATCAAATCTACGAAAGCAATGTGAATGAAACAGAGCTTATTATTGCTGGTATTGAAAGCAATGGTTATCTGCTTGCAAAGAAAATAAAATCTAATTTAGATAAGATCTCGGACATCAATTCTACCTTATGTAAAGTCACTATAAACAAGTCTGAACCAACTGAACCTATTAAAACATCTATTACCAAAGAAGAATACTCTAATAAATCATTGGTGTTAATTGATGATGTTCTAAATTCCGGCAGTACATTAATATATGGTATAAAACATTTTTTAGATGTGCCATTAAAACAGTTTAAAACAGCTGTGCTAGTAAATCGTAATCATAAAAAATATCCTGTAAAAGCAGATTTTAAAGGTATTTCACTATCGACTTCCTTATTTGAGCATGTTCATGTGAACTTGTCAAAACAACCATATGAAGCTTATTTAGATTAGATGCGCAACAAGGTCTTCTAAAATTTCTTGTTTTGTTTTATTATCGGTGTTTAAAGTAAATTGTGATTTACTATAATACTGCGTGCGTTCAAATAAGTGCTTCCCTATAAATTCTAACAATTCGGTTTCTGTATTTAAATGACTAATTAAAGGTCGCTTTTCACGTTCCTTAAATAGGCGCTTTGCTAAAAGCGGAATTGAAAGTTTAAGATAAAAGGACACCAAATCTGTATTTCCGGTTAATAAGTCCATGTTAGTTCCATAACAAGGTGTACCACCACCTAATGCCAATACAAGGTTTTCAGACGTATTAATTAGCTCCTTTAAATACTCTGTTTCCTTTTTTCTAAAGTAGATTTCACCTTTCATTTTAAATAAATTGGATATTGAGGTATTTTCTTTATCAGAAATGTAATCATCTAAATCTAAAAAACTATAATTCAATACTGTAGCTAATTCCTTACCTAAAGTAGATTTTCCCGAGCCCATATACCCTATTAAAACTATTATCATAGTACTTATTAATTGATTATTAAACCTATAGATTTATTCACAACAAAAAAACGAAAAAAAATTAAAAAAAGTGTTGTTAAATTAAAGAAAGCTTATATATTTGCACCCTCGTTAGAGAAAAGCATTTTGACCAGTTAGCTCAGTTGGCAGAGCATCTCCCTTTTAAGGAGAGGGTCCTGGGTTCGAGCCCCAGACTGGTCACTAAAAAAGTTAAGCATTACGCTTAACTTTTTTTTTGCTTAAAACTCAATATTCACACCAAAACTTAAGCGACTTTAGCAAATTACAGCCTTACCAATACAATACATAATAAGTAACTTAAGCTTACTCCAAGAACTCATAATTAGTCCTGTTAGAAGGTGCTATTTATCAATCTCAAAATCCATCTCAAATAAAAAAAAATATTTTTTAAATTCTATTCTTTGTATTTGCATAAAGGTTTTATATTTGCATCCTCGTTAGAAAAAACATAACGACCAGTTAGCTCAGTTGGCAGAGCATCTCCCTTTTAAGGAGAGGGTCCTGGGTTCGAGCCCCAGACTGGTCACTAAAAAAAAGTTAAGTATAATGCTTAGCTTTTTTTTATCTTTTTTATTATGCGCACGTGGCGGAATTGGTAGACGCGCCAGCTTGAGGGGCTGGTGGACATTAGTCCGTGGAAGTTCGAGTCTTCTCGTGCGCACAAATACTCTAAACACTACATTTTTCAATCAAAGTCTTTATATCACCTAAAGACTTCACACACCTTTTATCACTCTTTTTTTCATAATTTTTGTTAATTCCTAACATCGTATTAGTATAAGTCTTATTTTTGTTTAAACATTTTCAAAAATAAATGAACAATATTAAAGATAGGTTTAGCATCAAAGACCTCGAACATCTTACAGGTATTAAAGCACATACTATAAGAATATGGGAAAAGCGCTATAACCTACTGGAGCCAAAACGTACGGAAACGAATATTAGATATTACGACTTAGCTAGTTTTCAAAAACTACTCAACGTAAGCTATCTTAACAACAATGGTTATAAGATTTCTAAAATTGCTACAATTGAAACTCAGAAAATCCCTCAATTAGTTAGAGAAATTGCCACAGAAACTAATATTGAGAGTCATGCGATCAATGCCTTTAAACTATCCATGTTAAATTTTGACCAAGCCTTGTTTTATAAGACTTATGAGTCACTTAATAAGGAAATGACCTTTGAAGATATTTTTTTCAACATATTTATTCCTCTATTAACAGAAATCGGATTGCTCTGGCAAACGGATACCATAACTCCCGCACACGAGCATTTTATTTCCTCGTTGATTAGGCAGAAAGTATTAATTAGCACAGAGAAAATTCAATCTAAGCAAACTTTTAAATCTGAAAAAACCTTTGTTCTTTATTTACCAGATAATGAAATACACGAACTTGGTTTAATGTTCATTAATCACGAAATTCTTAGACATGGCTATAGATCCATATTTTTAGGCCAAAGTATACCTATAACAAGTTTACTAGAACTTAAAAATTACTATGAGGACATCATTTTTGTGTCTTATTTTACTATAAAACCAGAAAAAGAAAACTTATTAAATTATCTAACTGAGTTTGATGACCTTATTTTAAAAACATCAAATACTAAATTTTGGGTTTTAGGTCGAATGCTAAATGAGCTCGACAACGACCAACTGCCAAAAAATGTCAGAGCATTTAGTACGATTAAAGCATTAACTAAAGAATTAGAAATTAATGCATAAAACAATATCCATAATTGGCTCAGGATTTTCAGCGTTATCAGCGGCATGCTATTTAGCTAAAGCTGGGCATACCGTTTCTATTTACGAAAAAAACGATACTGTAGGTGGTAGAGCGCGACAATTTAAAAAAGATGGTTTTACCTTTGATATAGGTCCTAGTTGGTATTGGATGCCAGATATATTTGAAAAATTCTTTAATGATTTTGGAAAAAGCACTAGTGACTATTATCAACTCGATAAATTGAGTCCTGCTTATAAAATATTCTTTTCTGATGATGTTATTACTGTTGGTGATCACATGGATAAAATTTGCAAAGAATTTGAACGTATTGAAGTTGGCAGTTCCAAACCTCTTCGTAAATTTATTGCAACAGCACAGGAAAATTACGACATCGCCATTAATAAGGTAGTTTTAAAACCTGGACTTTCACCTTTTGAATTGGTAACCAAAGAAACAGTGACGCGTTTAGATCGGTTTTATAAAACGATTAGCAAGGAGGTTCGGAAAAATTTTAAGAACCCTAAACTGATTTCTACACTAGAATTTCCAGTACTATTTTTAGGTGCTAAACCAAATCAGACTCCATCATTTTATAGTTTTATGAATTTTGCGGATTTTGGTTTAGGCACTTGGCATCCAAAAGGCGGCATGTACGAAATTGTAAAAGCAATGCAAATTTTGGCAGAAAGCTTAGGTGTCACAATTTACACAAAAAGCAATGTTGAAAAAATAAGTGTCGAGAATAAGAAAGCGAAAAGCATAACTGTAAATGGAACTACTATTAATTCGGACATCATTTTAAGTGGTGCTGATTATCATCATTCTGAAACACTTTTAGATAAAAACTATAGACAGTATACTGAAGCGTATTGGGAAAGCAGAACATTTGCACCTTCTTCTCTACTCTTTTATGTAGGTTTTAATCAAAAATTGAAAAATATAGAACATCACAATTTGTTCTTTGATACCGATTTTGAAAATCATGCTGAAGAAATTTACGATAATCCAAAATGGCCTGAAAATCCATTATTTTATGCTAACTTTCCTTCAGTTACAGATCATAGTATGGCACCTGAACAATGTGAAACCGGATTTTTCCTAATTCCAATTGCTCCAGGACTAGAAGATACTGCAGAATTACGTCAGCGGTATTTCGACCTTATTATGAAGCGATTTGAAAAACGAACAGAGCAAGATGTTAAAGCACATATACTTTTTAAAGAATCGTATTGTGTAAATGATTTTATTGAAGATTACAATTCCTATAAAGGAAATGCATATGGCATGGCAAACACATTAATGCAAACTGCATTTTTAAGGCCAAAATTAAAAAGTAAAAAAGTAGATGGGCTCTATTTTACAGGACAACTCACAGTTCCCGGACCAGGAGTTCCACCAGCTTTGATTTCAGGAAAGCTAGTTGCTCAACTGATTCAAAAAAATGAAGTTTAACAACTAAGAAAATTACACCTATGAAATTAATTTTTGACAACGTTTCCCATACATGTAGTAAAGCTGTAACAAACGCATACAGTACATCGTTCTCTATGGCGACAAAAATGCTTTCCCTCAGTATAAGGCAAGATATTTATAACATTTATGGTTTTGTAAGATTTGCAGACGAAATCGTAGATTCATTTCATGATTATGATAAAGAAAAACTTTTCAATATGTTTGAAAGTGATCTTGAAGCTGCCTTAGAAAATAAAATTAGTTTGAATCCTATTTTAAACGCTTTTCAAGAAACTTATCATAATTACGGAATAGATAAACATTTGGTAGATTCTTTTATGGACAGTATGCGTTTAGATCTTCATAAAAAAGACTATTTAACAGATGAAGAATATAAAAAATACATTTATGGTTCAGCAGATGTGGTGGGATTAATGTGCCTTAAAGTATTTGTAAAAGGAGACAATGCTAAATTTGATGAATTAAAAGACTCAGCAATGAGTTTAGGATCGGCATTTCAGAAAGTGAATTTTTTACGTGATTTAAAAGAAGATTTTGAAGATTTAAGTCGCACTTATTTTCCAAATACCGATTTAAATCAACTTGATGAAGCTTCTAAAAAATCCATCATTAGCGAAATTGAAGATGATTTTGCCAAAGGATTAGAAGGCATTAAACATTTGCCATTAGAAGCACGTTTTGGAGTATTTATGGCTTACAGATATTATAGTAAACTATTAGACAAACTCAAAAAAACACCTGCATTGCAGATAAAATCTACTCGAATTAGAGTTCCTAATTATAGAAAAATAGAGCTTCTTACACGTAGTTATGTAAAATATCAATTAAATTTACTTTAAAATAAAAATGTAATGCAAATCGCTTTTTGGATTTTAATATTTCTTGCCACATTCTTCATTATGGAATTTAATGCGTGGTTTACACACAAGTATATTATGCATGGTTTTTTATGGAATTTACATAAAGATCATCATCATAAAGATCACGATAGTTGGTTTGAACGCAATGATGCCTTTTTCATATTCTATGCCTTAGTTAGTATAACATGCTTTTACCTTTGGAGTTATGAAAACGTTTGGTATACGCTTCCTATTGGTTTAGGCATTTTGGCTTATGGTGTAGCTTATTTTGTTGTTCATGATATCTTTATTCATCAACGCTTCAAATGGTTACGGAATGTTGACAATAAATACGCCAGAGGTTTAAGACGCGCTCATAAAATTCATCATAAACATTTAGGAAAGCACAAAGGAGAAAACTTCGGAATGCTCATAGTACCTTTTAAATATTTCAAGTAGATTATTCAGAAAGCAAAGCATCTAATTGACTTCTCACTTTAGCACTATTCCAATCTACAGCTCCAGATTCATCAACCACAATTTCACCCTTTTTATTAATTATAAACGTTCTTGGAATAGAGTGTACTGATAATTCTGATGGAGGTTGACTCAGAGGATTAAAAACTTCAAAATTAAATCCGTTTTTAGTTTTAAACTGTTCTACTTTTTCAAAATCATCATTGGTTACAAATAAAAACACAACTTCATCTCCATAATCAGTATATAATTCTTGAAGACTTGGCATTTCTGCAATACATGGTGGGCACCATGTAGCCCAAAAATTTATTAATACGACTTTACCTTTTATAGCGTTAAAATCTAACCGTTCACCTTTATCAGATACTAGATTCCAATTCAGGTTGCTAACCGTTTTTCGTTCTACCTTATCTATAAGTGTTGATGTATTAATGTAACTAAAACCTTTATGAAACAAGACCTGAATTGGCTCTCTGGTTTGCGGAATCACAAACAAAATAATCATCAAAATAGCTAAAACATTATAGATTCTATTTTTAGTCGTTTTATCTTTGGTCGTTTTATCTTTAGTCATAACATAATCAAATTGAAGAAGCGCAACACCAAAAATAGGTATCACGCTTCAAATCTAACAATTTAAATTTGCTTTAATTTCGTGTTACAGAACCTGAAATAATTGCAGTTGGGCCTACTCCCATCGAAATAGTCGTATGAACCGCAGCATCACTAGGTACATCATGTGCCAATGGCTTTAAAGTAAAAGGTGTTGGACTATTATCTGGACTCGGTTCAACTGATATTACAATGGTAGCTCCTCTCAAATCCGTTGGAAATGTTAGTCCTACTGGTGCATTTTGCAAAAAATCTTCACCAGGGAAATCTGGTCCATTTCCAGCATCACCTTTAAAAACTGAAGTCGTTGCATTATCGTCTGCTAATGTTGCGTCGGTAAATGTCCCTGTACTAATTGGTGTACCATCTAATACAGCCCAACCTTCATATTTCCATCCTTCTGTTAATGTTGGCAAGTCTAAACCTGCAACAGCACTTCCACTAGAATTATCTAAAAACCAAACTCCACTTTCTTCATTAGTATCATCTGCATCTGTTGGTGTTGCTAAAATATAATTACCTGTAGCAGCGCTAAAATCTGCAACTATACCGTTAGAATCTACACTAGCCAAAGCACCTGAAAAATCGCCTGCTAAAATTTTTGTTGCTGCCGGTGAAAGATCAGAATCCACTGCTGGCTCAATAGACAATACAAACGTTGTTGCTATATCTAATTCTTCTGAATTTACACTAAATGTCTGTGGAAAATCTACACTACTAAAGGTCCCTGTAGATACGGGAGATCCGTCTACTATAATCCATCCTTCATAAACAAAATCATCGCCTAATGCTTCTAAACCATCAAGATTAAGTGTTAAATTAGAATTTACAGAACTGTTGTTGTCGTCATCATTACTACACGAATTGGCAAAAATACCTAATGCCAATACCGCTAAAATCATTGTTTTCTTCATAGCTTTTTTTTTTAAAATTATATTTCAAAATTAAAGCCATAAAGTCTAACGAAATGTTAGATAGCTAACACTATGCTGATTTTTTTAAGATTCTTATTTCTTTTCTGTTAAAATCTAAGTAATTTTCCTCTTTAAGTTCATTCAAAAGGATATTAATTGTTGGTCTCGAGGTCCCAATTAACGATGCTATATCTTTTTGAGTGTAGGGATGCTTAATAACATGATCTCCTGTTTTGTCACAGTCGTAGCCAAAATCAATACAAAGCTCATCTATAAATTCAATTAAGCGTGTTTTAGTATCCTTAAATAATAACATTTGTAACCGACGTTCTAATTTTTTAAATTTTAAACCAATAAACTTATAGATCTTAAAACTAAAATTTTGATTGTCTCGCATTAAATCATGCATGGTATCAACACTGATAGGACATATAGACGTTTCATTATCTATGGACTGCGCAAATTCATCCCGCTTTTCATCTCCTAAAATAGCTTTTTCACCAAATAATTCACCCTTAGTAAGAATTGCTTTTACAATCTCATTTCCATCTTCACTGTAATAGCCAATTTTAACTTTTCCATGCGCTATCAAATACACTTTATTGGCTGCATCTGCTTGAATATAGATGTAGTCTTTCTTTTTATAAGAACAAAAATTATGTTCATTAGCGTAAATTTTGACTTTGTGAGGACAGAGCACCTTGAACAGGTTAACATTGTCAAAGAACCACAGTGACTGCATTTGAGGACGTATTTGTTAGATAGTTTAATTGTCGAGATAAAACAGGCATCCTAACATAATAAAGCCCTTGATCTCTCAAAGGCTCTACTTTTTTTTATAAAAATGTCAGAGATTACTCCTTAATAATCTTTTTTGATTTAAATTGACCTTTATCATCTTTAATTTTTACAAAATAAACACCATTTTCTAAGGAAGATAGATTAAGTTCTAGTGTTGAAACGTGTTGTTTATTTAACGTTAATACCATTTTACCTAGAATATCTAAAACAGTAATTTCAATACTAGATTGTTCTGAACCAAAACTTAAACTCACCACATCTTTTGAAGGATTTGGAAATAATACATATGGAGTATTCATACTATTTTCAGGTACGCTTAGAGGTGCTACAAATTCAGTATTAAACGTATTGGTAATTACAGGTTCATTAAAATCAAATGTAATACCTGCTGTATTTGGTACAATATCACCTATTTCGTAGCCTGCTAATGGTTTTATTTTATAATAGACAAATCCATGACTATTAGGTTCATCTGTAGTTTCATCTGCTAGATTTATATTATAGAAATTCCATGTTAAATTATCAAAATCGCGCTCAATGCCATACGAATGACTTGCTCTTAACATTTGGAAGGTTGTTTTATCTAACTTAAGATCTAAAGTATTTTCTATGGTTACGTTTATTGCACTAGCAGTACCTACATTTTGAAATCTAATAGTGTAATACAAATAATCGTCTTCCGTGAAACTAACGTGTTCAATTTCTGGTCCATGAGATTCATTAATATCATTAGGATCATAAGAACCAATAATAATCTCTGATAGACTAGAGGTATTATTTTCAGCGACCACATCACTTGTCGCTGTTGTATATTCTGCAACATTAGTAATCATATCTCCTAAATTCGCAGAAGTGGAGACCAGTAAGTCAATGTAAATTGATTCACTTTCTCCTGGCCCTAAATCGACAAAATCTAAAGTAAATCCAGTTGTAGTTGGTGTAATGGTATTGCCTGCACTCAATCCTGTGGCTC
Source organism: Winogradskyella helgolandensis (assembly GCF_013404085.1). Lineage (NCBI taxonomy): Bacteria > Pseudomonadati > Bacteroidota > Flavobacteriia > Flavobacteriales > Flavobacteriaceae > Winogradskyella > Winogradskyella helgolandensis. Next base: position 3,578,544 of record NZ_JABFHO010000001.1, read on the forward strand.
CTGAATATGCCGCAATAGCATCATTAGCAAATGTTACACTACCAGAACTTACCGTTGACGCTCCATTATTTTTTACAATTAGCATATTTCTATATGTAAATCCAGGTCTAGGAGCTGACCAATAGGATAGCAAATTCACTGAAATATCATCGCAAGTATCCTGTACCATTAAATTCAACTGTGAAATTTGGACACATTCTGAATTTACACTGCTCTCAACTCTTACAAAGATGGCCTCATTACTCCCTATATAATTATTAGGAGATGAAATGGGATTGGTATTAGCATCCGCATCAACTAAAGTATTATAATAGCTTATATTATACTGATATGTACTTAAGCCAGACAATACTAAAGTATTTCTACTCGTTAAATCGAATGCACCAATACCATCAGTATCAGAACCACTTGTAGTATCACAAACTATATAATCTAACTCTGTATTTGGAGTTGGTTCAGAAATTGATAATAATTGAAATTGGGTAATGCTTATATATGGATCGCAATTAAAATTAGTGTTATTTGGATCATATACCCTTGCATAAATAGTTTGATTTGGCGACAATGCCGTATAATTAGAAACATTCGTAATTGGATTATTTAGATTACTAGCATCATTATAGCTAACAAAATAATTAACCACTGCTAATTGTTGTCCTCCAATAATTTGAGCATCATTTGTAGTTAAATCAAATACGTTGTCCGTGTCATCAATGGAACAATCTCCCATATTCGGAACCCAATAGGCATATATACTATTCACGTAAATATCTAAAGGTATTATATCTACACACTCCCCATCATTAACCTCAATTCGAAGATAAAGATTATATAAATCATAGGAATAAAAGCTATCAGCACTTAAGTCATTACCTTCTATGGCGTCAATCTCATCTTGATAATAACTAAAGGTTATGTTAGATGTATATAGCAACTCGTAATAGTTTTGCAAGTCTTCTATCCAAAAGAAATCACAATCAACAATTAGATATGTGTTTACTGAATTACTTATTGAAATTTTAGTTTGATCTACATGTACACTTCCATCAGACAGTGTTGCTAATACTTTATAGTATCCATATTCAGTACCACCACCTGTTAATGTTAATATTGGGTTAGTTGCACCTGTTATTTCATTACTTGGTATCGTGGGAACATTCAATGAAATGGAATAATACCATTGATAAGTAATATTTGTATCGGTTGTGTTTATTACAGAACCATCAAGTTCAATAATCCCATTGTCACATAAATATAAACTAGATGGTAATTCAATGGTTTGTGCCAAAATCTCATTGGTTTGCAACAACAAGATGACACTTAAAAAGAGTAGTGTTTTCTTCATATAATTTTATTTAAAAACGAATATACTCTTTTTAATTTAGGATTAATCCTTTATTAATTCGCATAAAAAAATCCGTTAGAAACTCTAACGGATTTTTATTAATTATAATTTAACAACTAAGCGTTGTTCTCTTTTTTAATTAAGTTTAAAGCAGAACCTTCATTATACCATTTAATTTGCGCTTCATTATAAGTATGATTTAAAGCGATAACATCTTTACTTCCATCTGCATGAACAGCCTCAAGATGTAATTGTTTATCTGGTGCGAATTCATTTAAATCTGTAAAGTTGAAGGTATCATCTTCTTGGATTAAATCGTAATCGGATTCATTATCAAAGGTTAAACCTAACATTCCTTGTTTCTTAAGATTTGTTTCGTGAATACGAGCAAAAGATTTTACAATTACAGCTGCAACACCTAATTGTCTTGGTTGCATCGCTGCATGTTCTCTAGAAGAGCCTTCACCATAATTATGATCACCAACAACGATTGATTTTACTCCAGCCGCTTTATAAGCTCTTGCTGTATCTGGCACTCCTCCAAATTCTCCAGTTAATTGATTTTTAACAAAATTAGTTTTCTTTCCAAATGCATTTACCGCACCAATCAATGTGTTGTTAGCAATATTATCTAAATGGCCTCTAAAACGTAACCACGGTCCAGCCATAGAAATATGATCTGTTGTGCATTTTCCGAAAGCTTTAATTAATAATTTTGCTCCAGTAATTGAATTACCTAAAGGTGTAAATGGCTCTAATAATTGCAAACGCTCAGATTCTGGGTTCACAATAATTTTTACTTTACTACCATCTTCTTCGGGTGCTAAATATCCATTTTCTTTAACTTCAAAACCTTTTGGAGGTAATTCCCATCCTGTTGGCTCATCAAACATCACTTCCTCACCATTTTCATTGATAAGTTTATCTGTCATTGGATTAAAGTCTAAACGACCAGCAATAGCAATCGCTGCAGTTAATTCTGGCGATGCTACAAAAGCATGCGTATTTGGATTCCCATCGGCACGCTTAGCAAAGTTTCTATTAAAAGAATGGACGATACTATTCTTAGGTGCATTTTTAGGGTCACTATATCTTGCCCATTGCCCAATACAAGGACCACAAGCATTTGTAAATATTTTAGCGTCTAATTTTTCAAATATCCCAAGGATGCCATCGCGGTCTGCGGTAAATCTTACTTGTTCAGAACCTGGATTAATTCCTAATTCTGATTTCATTTTTAAGCCTTTATCTAAGGCTTGTTGTGCTATGGATGATGCTCTAGATAAATCTTCATAAGATGAATTGGTACAAGAACCAATTAGTCCCCATTCTACCTGCATTGGCCAATCGTTAGCTTTTGCCTTTTCAGTCATGTCGCGACCAACTTCCGTTGATAAATCTGGAGTAAAAGGGCCGTTTAACAAAGGACCTAATTCAGACAAATTAATTTCTATAACTTGATCAAAATATTGCTCTGGATTTTCATATACTTCTGCATCACCGGTTAAATATGGTCTAATTTCATTCGCTGCATCTGCCACATCTGCTCTATCCGTAGCACGTAAATAACGCTCCATAGAATCATCATAACCAAACGTAGACGTTGTAGCACCAATTTCAGCTCCCATGTTACAGATTGTTCCTTTACCTGTACACGACATAGACGTTGCGCCTGGACCAAAATATTCTACAATAGCACCTGTTCCTCCTTTTACAGTAAGAATTTCAGCTACTTTTAAAATAACATCTTTAGGTGCTGTCCAACCCGAAAGTGTTCCTGTTAACCTCACACCAATTAATTTAGGGAATTTAAGTTCCCAAGCCATTCCTGCCATAACATCAACAGCATCAGCACCACCTACTCCAATGGCAACCATTCCTAATCCACCTGCATTTACGGTATGTGAATCTGTACCTATCATCATTCCACCTGGGAATGCATAATTTTCTAATACCACTTGGTGAATAATTCCAGCTCCTGGTTTCCAAAATCCAATACCATATTTATTAGATACTGACTCTAAGAAATTAAAGACCTCACTACTAGTGTTATTTGCATTTTTTAAATCCGTTGCAGCACCATCTTTTGCTTGTATTAAGTGATCACAATGGGTCGTTGTAGGAACAGCAACTTTATTTTTTCCTGCTTGCATAAACTGCAATAAAGCCATTTGCGCTGTGGCATCTTGCAAGGCTATACGGTCTGGAGCAAAATCTACATAATCTTTTCCTCTAGTAAATGCTTTGCTAGGTTTGCCATCCCACAAATGTGAGTACAGAATTTTTTCTGAAAGTGTCAAAGGCTTACCAACAATCGCCTTGGCAGCATCAACGTGCTCTGTCATGTTAGCATAAACCTTTTTAATCATATCAATATCAAATGCCATAGTATATCAGTTTTTAATTAATTCTACTAATATACAAAATGCAATATGACTTTAAAAGCGTTCAATACATATAATAATTATAGTGGAATAACTATTCTCTATACTAGAATTTACCATAGATTGAAAACATTTGTTTCTAAAAAACGACCGTTATTATAGAAACAGAAAAAGCCTGAATCTTAGATTCAGGCTTTTTCTTATATAAATAAAACTTTAATTATCCCACTAATTGCTTTGTTGAAGGCTTAAACTTCGTTAAAACAATACCATCCACCGCAGCTTCATATTCTGCAAGTGTTGGTGTTCTACCTAAAATTGTAGATAATACAACAACTGGAGTAGACGATAATAATGACTCTCCTTTTTTCTCACCAGAATCTTTTACAACTCTACCTTGGAATAAACGTGTTGATGTAGCCATTACAGTATCTCCTGGTTCCGCTTTTTCTTGGTTACCCATACATAAGTTACATCCTGGACGCTCTAAGTATAACATGTTCTCGTATTTAGTACGTGCTAATCCTTTTGGTGCATTATCATCGAATTCAAAACCTGAGTATTTTACTAAAACTTCCCAGTCTCCTTCTGCTTTCAACTCATCTACAATATTATATGTAGGAGGAGCCACAACTAATGGCGCTTTAAATTCAACTTTACCGTGTTGCGCTTCAATGTTCTTTAACATTTGTGCTAAGATTTTCATATCTCCTTTATGCACCATACAAGAACCAACGAAACCTAAGTCCACTTTTTTAGTACCTCCATAGTAAGATAATGGTCTAATGTTATCGTGTGTATAACGTTTTGAAACATCGTCATTATTTACATCAGGATCCGCAATCATCGGTTCAGAAATTTCATCTAAATCAATAATAACTTCTGCATGATACTTCGCATTAGCATCTGGTCTTAAAGCTGGTTTAATACCTGTTTTAAGTTCTGTAATTCTAGTTTCTGCTTTATCTACAAGCCCTTTAAGTACTTGTTTTGCATTGTCCATTCCTTTATCAATCATGATTTGGATACGACCTTTTGCAATCTCTAAAGATTCAATCAACGTATCATCTTCCGAAATACAGATAGACGCCTTAGCTTTCATCTCTGCAGTCCAATCTGTAAAAGTAAAGGCTTCATCGGCAGTAAGTGTACCAATATGAACTTCAATGATTCTACCTTGGAATACATTCTCGCCACCAAATTGCTTCAACATTTGCTGTTGTGTAGCGTGAACCACATCACGGAAATCCATGTAAGATTTCATCTGACCTTTAAACGTCACTTTTACCGATTCTGGAATTGGCATAGTAGCTTCACCAGTAGCCAATGCTAAAGCAACGGTTCCTGAATCGGCTCCAAATGCAACACCTTTAGACATACGTGTGTGTGAATCTCCACCGATTATAATATCCCAATCACCAACAGTAATATCGTTAAGTACTTTATGAATAACATCTGTCATTGGGAAATATTTCCCTTTAGGATCACGACCAGTAATTAAACCAAAGTCGTTCATAAAACTCATTAATCTAGGGATATTAGCTTTAGACTTATCATCCCAAACAGAGGCTGTATGACAACCCGATTGGTACGCTCCATCTACAATTGGAGAAATAACGGTCGCTGCCATCATCTCTAATTCTTGAGACGTCATTAAACCAGTCGTATCTTGAGACCCTACTATATTTACTTCTACTCTAACATTAGAACCTGCATGTAAGGTTTTGCCAGGTGTAGTCCCTACAGCATTTTTATTGAATATTTTTTCAACAGCTGTTAAACCTTGTCCTTCTATAGATACTTCTTTTGAAGTTGCATATACCTGAGGAATATCTATACCTAATATTTTACAAGCTAATGTTTGTAATTTTTTACCAAATACAACAGCATAAGAACCACCTGCTTTAATAAACTCCATTTTTGGTGGCGTTAATGCCGTAGAAATATCTTTTAATTCTTCACCGTCTTTGTATAATTTTTTAGTCTTCGTATTAATGGTTAATACTGTACCTGTATCAACCGAATACGTTTGCTTTAAAATTGGTTCACCATCTTTATCTACAATGGTTTTGCCTTCCGCATCTTTTTGTGAAACCCAGTTTTTTAAATCAATACCAATACCTCCAGTTACACTTACTGTTGTTAAGAAAATCGGTGCAATGCCATTTGTACCAGCAATAACTGGAGCAAAATTTATAAAAGGCACATATTTACTAAAAGGAACTCCTGTCCATAATGCAACATTATTTACACCTGACATTCTTGAAGACCCAACTCCCATGGTTCCTTTTTCCGCGATTAACATTACACGCTTATCTGGATGCTGCTCTTTTAAAGCCAACAATTCATTTTGCATATCTTTATTATGCTCAAACATACACTGACCATGTAACTCTCTATCTGATCTTGAGTGTGCGTCTGCACCAGGAGATAATAAATCTGTAGAAATATCACCAACACCAGCAATATAAGTTACCACTTCAATCTCTTCTTCTACATCTGGTAACTTTGTAAAGAATTCGGCTTGTGCGTAACTCTTAATAATATCAGTTGCGATAGTGTTTCCTGCTTTAAAAGCATTTTCTAAACGCTCTGTATCTGCTTCGTATAAAAACACTTGTGTTTTTAACACCTTAGCAGCCTCTTCTGCTATAGCCATATCGTCACCTAAAGCGATATCTAATAATACTTCAACCGAAGGTCCACCCTTCATATGAGATAATTGTTCTAAGGCAAAAGCTGGAGTAATTTCTTCTACCAGCGATTCTCCTAAAATAATTTCTTTTAAGAATTTAGCCTTCACACCAGCAGCACTTGTTGTACCTGGTAACACATTATAGATAAAAAAGTTAAGAGAATCATCTCTATACTCATTATCTACATCTTTAATCTGCTCAATTATTTTACTTAATAATTCAGCACCATCTATTGGTTGTGGATGAAGTCCTTGATCTTTTCGTTCTTCTATCTGCTTAAGGTAATCTTGATAAATACTCATGGAAGGAATCTTTAGTTACTATTTTTTAATCTTAGCGATGTAAAAAGTTACAGTCTTATATTGAAATTTAAAAGTTTCGCAAATTAATATAAAGATTTAAAAGTACACTATACTAAAAACAATATTATCATACTATTTTGGTATAATGACATAAAAAAAAAGTATGATTATACTTTTCTCAATAAACGCTAACAATAATTAGCAAATTAATAATGTATTTAGAATAAACACGGAGACTTTTATCCCCATTTAACACGTATAGAAGTAATGCTCCAAATTTAGTTGAAGGTTAAAAAGGTAGTTAAGTTGTGACTTCAGAATTAAAATAAACTCTGAATAATCTTCTCATCACTAACGCCTTCGGCCTCTGCTTTGTAGTTCTTAATAATTCTATGCCTAAGAATTCCGGTGGCAACGGCTTGAACGTTTTCAATATCTGGAGAAAACTTACCATTTGTAGCGGCATGTGTTTTTGCAGCCAAAATTAAATTCTGAGAAGCTCTTGGTCCTGCTCCCCAATCTACAAACTCTTTTACAATATCTGCAGCAGAATTTTCTTTCGGTCTGGTTTTACCGACTAAAGTCACCGCGTATTCTATAACATTATCTGCAACTGGAATACGACGAATAACGTTCTGAAAATCAATAATTTCTTGCGCTGTGAATAACGAATTTACCGTCTTTTGAACATCTGTTGTTGTTGCTTTTACAACATCTACTTCTTCTTGAAACGAAGGGTATTCTAAATTAATAGCAAACATAAAACGGTCTAATTGCGCTTCTGGCAACGGATAGGTTCCTTCTTGTTCTATTGGGTTTTGTGTTGCCAATACAAAATAAGGTAAATCTAATTTATATTGATGACCAGCGACAGTAACCGAACGCTCTTGCATAGCTTCTAGTAAAGCGGCTTGCGTTTTTGGTGGTGTTCTGTTAATCTCATCTGCTAAAACAATATTTGAAAAGATTGGTCCTTTTATAAATTTAAACTGTCTGTTTTCATCTAAGATTTCACTACCAAGAATATCACTTGGCATTAAATCTGGAGTAAACTGAATACGTTTAAAGTTTAAACCTAAAGCTTGGGCAATGGTATTCACCATTAAGGTTTTTGCCAAACCAGGAACTCCTATTAAAAGTGAGTGACCACCAGAAAAGATAGAAATTAGGATTTGATCCACCACTTCATCCTGACCAATAATAACCTTAGCCACTTCTTGTTTTAGTGCCTCATATTTCTTTACAAAATTTTCAATTATGGCAACATCAGACATATTCTATTATTTTTTTAACCAGTTACTTTGAAAATCACACGCTTTATACTCACCATTTACCTTAATGTAAGTGTCGGCAATGGTCTTTTTTTGCCATTTCGCAATAGCATCAACTTGCTTGTCTTGTAATGCTAATTCTTTAATCTTTAAATAATCTTTTGCGAAATCTGCTTCATGATCATCTATACGATCTGTAACGGTTAAAATCTTAAACTTTATTCTATTCACACGATCTTCATCTTGTAAAACTTCACTAATCTCACCATCTTTTAAGTTTTGAATTTGAGCATACAATTCTGGTTCTATTCTCGTTAATTCAAAATTAAAATCTTGTGTTACTGGGTTCGTCATTTGACCACCTTCGTATTTTGTTTCTTTTTCATCACTAAACTCTCTTGCTGCATCAGCAAAAGTTAAAGTTCCATCTGCAATTTTTGCTCTAACCTCGTCAATTTCGTCTTTAGCTTTTTTAATAGCTTCTTGTGTTAAATCAGGACGAATTAAAATGTGTCTCACATCATATTCTTGACCTCTAATTTTTTCCAAATAAATAATATGATATCCAAAATCGGTTTCAAATGGTTCTGAAATCTCACCTTCCTGCATTGAGAAAGCAACATCTCTAAACTCTTTTACCATTCTTGGCTGATTTCTATTTAACGTATATTTTCCACCTGTAGATTTAGAAGCCGAATCTTCGGTATAAAACAATACTTTTGTTGTAAAGCTAGATCCATTCTCTTCAATATCTTTTTTAAATCCTTTTAATTTGTCTATTACCTCTTGTTTGGATTCTTCCGTAACCTCTGGAATAATTACAATTTGAGCCAACTTAAGTTCGGTTCCAAATATTGGACGTTCATCCTTTGGAATATCATTAAAGAATGTACGAACCTCTTCTGGTGTTACTTCAATATCACCAGTAACTTTAGTTCGCATTTCTTGTGCGAGATAGCCATTTTTATTAATCTCGTCCATTTCATCGCGTAAGGCTTGCTCAGAATCTTTTTTATAAAAATCTAACAACCCTTGCATATCTCCTTTGGTTTGAGCCAAAATACCTTGTATTTGCTGTTCTGTACGCGACTTAATATAAAGCTCGTTAACAATAACACTATCTTGAATCGCTTGATGAGCATATAATTTACTTTCTAGTAAACTTCCAAAAAGTTCGCATCGTGTTACATCCTTTAAGTCGGCCCCTTGTGCTTCTAGTTGTGCTATTTCTCTATCTAAATCAGATTCTAGAATTATAAAGTCACCAACAACAGCGGCAACACCATCGGCTTTAATTCTTGTTTTATTTACAAGTGTATCTTTTGTTTGTACAACTTGTGGTGCTTCCTCCTCAATGATTTCTTGAGCATTGCTAAAGTTGAAAGATATAAAGCCAACCAAAAGGGTTGCTTTAATTATAAGTTTGGAATTTATTTTGTTTAATAGCATCGTTTGTAATATCATTTTCGAGTTGCTTAATGAGCTCTAATTTTCTCTTGTTTATAACAATTTTTTTAATAGACGATTTCACATAATCCAACGGAGCATAGTCGTTTTGAAGTCTTACGTCGTTTACTAACATCAAATATAGGTTTAATGAATCTTTGAGCTGTAAGAAATTAGTTTTTTTTAACAGTTCATTTTTGTTGGAGTTATTGATAATAGGAATTTTTTCTGCTACCCGATTTAATTTCAACCAAAGTGAATCATTTAAAGAATACGACCTAAACTGAACAGAAATAGAATCTAAATACATTTTGTCTTTAGATTCAAAACGTTGAAAACGCTTTTTTATGGTATCTAAATTTACGGGGTTTAATGGTAAACTGATATATCTAAACTGAATTAAGTCGTCATTCAGTTTAAAGGACTCTATATTATTATCGTAGAATAACTGTGCTGTTTCACGCTGCACTACAGAATCTATATTCTTTTTAACCAAGCCTTCCAAATATGCTTTAGTATATAAATCATTTTTATACTGCTCTACTAATTTAGAGAATTCATTCTGCTTCTCTTCAGAAAGATTTACTAATGCACCATCCATTAAAAGCAAGCGTCTCGCCCAACGATTAATATAAGCGTTTACCATTAACGTACTATCTTGTTTGGACGTGCCTTTTGGAACCACATCTTTAATATCTTCTTTATACAGAAAACTCTCATTAACTCTGGCTATTGGGTTTTGACCATCAGACTTTTTAAAAAAATCGCAGCTCGTAAAAAGTAAACAAATACTGAATATATATAAGAAATGTTTCAAAAAAATAGTGAATTAGTTTCCGATTTTAGCTTTAATGGTTTTGAGTGTTTCTTGGTTTACTTCTATGTTGAAGCGCTCGTACAAATCATTAATCCAATTAGTCTCTATTTGGGCTTGGTAATCATTAATAACATTGCCTTTGGCTTCGTCTAACGTTTTTTGTCCGGCTGGCAAAACGGCAACAATATCAATAACATGGTATGATTCGTTATGTTCATAGATATCTGAAATACCTTTTTTAGCTTCGAGATTTGAAGGTAGAATAGGATTATCTAAGGTATAAGTCCCTTTTGTAAAGATAACGTTTTGCTTATCGCTAGTGTTTAATTCATTTTCAATAGCATCTTCAGACTCTCCTTTTTTCATCATTTTATGGATTTTCTTCATTTTGGATTTATTTGCAGACGATGCCATAACCACTTCAATCCGTTCAGTCCATTGATAATCCGATTTATTTTTAACGTAATACGATTCAATCCCTATTGAATCTTTAGAAGCTTTATTCCAAACCTCTTTTTCCATTAAGTCAAATAACAATAAGCCATCTCTATACTCTTTTAAGATATTAGCATATTCTAAGTTTTCAACTTCTAAATTATCTTCTCGGTATTGAAGAATTGATTTTTCAAAAAAGCTATTAAACTCTTTATCTATAATCGCAGAGAAAGGAGTTGTATTTACAGAATAAATACGTTGTGCATTTGTTAAATGCTTTCCAAATTCCTCATAAGTAAACGCTTTATTATTTATAGAAAACAAAGTTTCAGTCGTCTTAAAATCTGCTGGTAAGCTCCACTTACGACTATAAAAATCATTAGTAAGTATAGACGTAAAATAAGCCTTTGACTCCGCGTTATATGTTACGTTATATCTATCTGTAAGTTTTTTTATTAAAGCTTCTTGAATCAATTTAGATCTTGAGTCTCTTTTTACCTTAGACTCAAAAGCATCTTTTACATTTTCTAACGGTTCTATTGGTTTAAGATTAATACGTTTTACAATATGCCAACCATAAGCAGATTTAAATGGCTTGCTTACATCTCCATCTTTTTCTAAACCAAAAGCGACATCTTCAAATTCTGAAGAACTTAACTGACCACTTTTAAAAGGTGCTATTCTTCCACCTTCTCTTGCAGAACTTTTATCCTCTGAAAATTGTTTCGCTAAAGCATCAAAACTTTCACCTTGCATTAGTTTTTTATAAATGTCATTTATTCTGCCTTCAGAATCAACAAGAGAATCCTGAGTGTTTAAATTCACCATGATATGTGCAACAGTGACTGTACCTCTAGATTCACGTCTATCATTTACTTTTACAACATGGTAACCAAACTGTGTTCTAAATGGCATTGAAATTTCACCAGCTTTCGTATTGTACGCTGCAGTTTCAAAATCGTATACCATTTTAAACGCTGAGAAATAACCTAAATCTTCAACAAAGATGGTATTTCCGTTATGCATTTCTGCTTTCACCTTATCAAAACCCTCTTCCAATGCACGGTTTCTTAGAGCTAACACTTCATTATAAGCATTTATAGTATCTTTTGCAGACGCATCTAATCGCACTAAAATATGAGACGCATCAATATCTATATTACTTCGGTTATATGCTTCATTCACTAAAGCGTCAGTGACTTTATTCTCTGAAATATAATTACTAATTAACTGTTTCTTATATCTAGAGAACTCACGTTGGTAGTTTTTGTCTTCGTCTAGCTTTAAACGTTTTGCTTCCTTTAATTTGAGTTGATATTCTGTAAATAATTTCAAATAACCATCTACATCCTTTTGACTTTCATCTTGAACTAAATCTAAATTTTTGTTGTAAACTCTTAAAAACTCCGAAGCCATAATTGGTTCTCCATCAACCTCTAGAAGTACGGCATCATTATCTTGTGAAAAAGAAAAATTTAGTGCGAAAAACACTAAAAACAAACATTTAATAATAAGTTTCATAATTTAACCTTGATTTGTATTGATATAAATAACGTGCTTTTAAAACTCAGCAAAAGTAACATAAATAGCGTATTTAGCAAGCGGATTAAAAGGCATTATTTTAATATTTACTGCTAGTTACGTAGTAAAAATCATACCTTAATAACAAGTTGTAATATTTTACGATGATTTTAACAATTAAAAATGTCTCACATCGATTAGATTAAAATTATAGGCTACCTTTTTATACTTTTATCAAAATCCCTATAAAGCATGGAGTACACCTCTCAAATATTAATTAAGAAATCCATTTCAGAAGTTATCAAAAAATATAATTCTACTGCCAACTTAAAACATTGGCAAGAAGGATTGGTGAGTACAGAACATATTTCTGGAAATCCTAGTGAGATTGGTGCAAAAATGAAATTAATATTTAGTTTTGGAAAACGTAAAATGGAAGTCATAGAAACGGTTACAAAACAAGAGTTCCCAAATGAGTTACACGTTACTTATACTTCAAATGGTGTTCGTAATATTCAAGAGAACTATTTTAAAGTTATAGAAAACGACGCTACTCAATGGGTTTCTAAAACAGAATGTCAGCCTACAAGTTTTAAAATGAGCTTAATGTTATTTCTAATGCCTAGTGTGTTTAAGAAACAGACCGAAATTTATATGAGTAATTTTAAAAATTTTGTTGAACAAGGCACTTCTATTAGTTAACCTCACACCAACTCAACTTTATACAAAGATAACAAGATTGAAGCCATGCGAAAGTTAAAATTGATTTGGGATTTTAAAGGTCCTGCCGGACAAAAAACAGCGGAACACCACCTTATACATTTAAAGGAATACATTGAAATGAACAACTTAGCCATCACAATTACGGGTGTCGAAACGTTAAGTGATATGCACAGCTTGGCTTTTTTAGTTGTTGATGAAGCTGACATGAAACCCATTAGAGACCGTTTAAAACCTCATAGAGGGCAGGTTTATTCTGGCACTTAGAATAACTCATGTAAAGCTGCTATGGTGCAAAGAAAAAAATGCTGCACGTCCTAATTATATGGCACAACGGTTTTTACAATTTGAATTAGAATAGCCGTTTAAAAAATGCTTGAATAAATCGTTTTGGAGGTACCGACAAAATTATTTTCAAATCTTCTAATAACGTAGAGTCCTCATCTAAAAACCTGAATATGGTTTTGATATCTGCCTTTCTAAACATGGAAGCAAAAAGTGCCGCACCTTCATTATTATGATGAGCCAAAACATCTAAAAATATTAAATCGTAAAATCTATATTTTGTGCGTTTATCAAAGGTAGATAAGTCATCCTCTTTCTTTAAAAAAGCAACGACTTCTTTTGTCTTTTTAGCAGTATTCATAAAGGTATAACCCGTACTGGCTTTTGTCCAACCTCCTGCTGTTCCGATATTTAAAATGTGTTCAGAATTTAAATCGTTAAACTTAAAAGACGTCATAGGAATATTACCATTTTCCTTTTCAATAATTTCGTAATCTACTATACCTTTATTTCTTAGGTAATCCTCAATAGCCTTTTCATAATCAGAATATTTCAACAATTCTTTCGAAAACAACGTATATTCAAATAAGGCTGTTTTTTTATCTATGGGTAAAATATACATAAAACGCGTGTTTCCGTTTTGTGGTACCGAAAAATCCATAATTGTGGCTGCAGAATCATCAAACGAATCGACTTTTGTCTTCACAAACCAACCCACAAAATGCTGATGTATTAAAGGGTACTTGTTTTGTGATTTATAAAACTCAAGATTTGGCAAACTATTAAAGAGCTTTGCCCCAAAATAAGTGTCCGTTTTTGTGGCTACTTCTACACCCGATTTTAATTCTGTAAAACTATCGACTACGGCTTCAATAAAACTAAAATTAGATTTAGAATTTACGCTAGTCCAAAGCGACTTATAAAAAGCGTCACTTCTGATCATTTTGTATTGAAATGGAGAAATAGGAATGATTTTAGAAAACGATTGACTACCAAAAAAAACACTAGACCAAGTTTTAGTTAAGTATGCATCCCATTCACCTACTCCATTTTCCCAATAGCACCACGTTCTGTCATTGCCTTTATCTTGTGTTTGGTCTATAATTAAAATAGATTTATCATTAAAAAAGGGATCTTGCGACATCCGGTATGCCAGCAATAATCCTGAAGCTCCTGCTCCTAATATGATGTAATCGTATGTAATCACAGTGGTCATTAATTTTAAAAGCAAAAGTAAATCATTTTGTTTGGTTACATGATTCCTACGCATAGGTTGTGACAAAAATTAACGAATTGACTCTATATAATAATTCAACACGCTTCATTTAGTGTTTGTTATAAAAACCTATCTTTACAATACAACATCACTTCATACTTATAATAACCTGTTTTAATTACAGGGTATAAGTAATAAATGTTACGCTATAACGAGTTGGCTGCAATTTGAGAAACACCAGAATTGAAATGAATATTTGGAAACCAATAACCGAAAAAGAACTCTATTCTGAAATTTGGAAAACTGAATCTGAATTAGAAGAAAAGCATCTGAATTTTTGGAATTTAATAAACATAAGTCCTGAAAAATGGAGCGAACCAACTTTCGGTAATGAAGGTGGTGGATTTTGGGTTGTTGCGATTTGTGGTCGGAAAATAATTTGGTTTAATGATATTGAGGAAGGATTTAATATTTCTAACTATACTGAATACGGAAAAATAAACGAATATTACTGCAACCAAGATGAATTGAATATTGCGGTTTTGAGACTATTTGAATTAATAAATTTTGGTGGAGAAATTAACGGACAAGCTGAACCACCAATGAAACTATAAAAACGGCATACAACACAGTATAAAATAATTGCGGTTTAGTGCTTAATCAAAGGGCGTTGCTTGTTTGCATGCGAGGATTTTTTTACACAAACGTTGTACGCAATGTTGGAAATCAGATTAAAAATGATGAAAAAACTTTTAATAATATTTCTTTTACCACTTTTTGGCTATTCTCAAAATTCTGAAATTAAACCATATATCGATTTTTTAGAAAAAGCAGAAAAGAAATCTGCTAAAGATTACATCGTGGAACAGTTTAAAGAACACGACATTGTAATTCTTTGCGAAAGAGACCACAGTGAAATTTCACAATACGAATTGATAAAAGAAATTTTATCTGACAATTATTTTAAAGAAAATGTAAAAAACGTATTCACGGAAATTGGAGTTATTAATCTTCAACCCGAAATAACCGAATTTCTAAAGTCACGTGATTTGGATAGTATTTATGTAGAAAAAAAACTTAATGAATTTCAACAAAATTCTGAAATGTATCCTATTTGGGAAAGATACAGTTATCACTATTTCTTAAGAACTATATATGATATTAACAATAAATCTAATAATCAAATCTCACTTTACCCTTCCGGTTCTGAATTTGACTGGAAGAAAGTAAAAACTGTAGAAGACTACACAAAAGAATATGAAATTGAAATTGAGCCAAGAGATAGTTTAATAGCTCATAACATTATTAACCAATACAAAAAAATAAAATCCGGAAATAATAAAAAAGCCCTAATCATCTTAAATATTAGACACGCTTATAAAATACATACCATTACACCCAGCGATGAAATTGTACAAAACGCAGGAAAATACCTATCCGACTATTTTGGAGATAGAGCTGTAAGCATTTTATCCAATCGTCCAATTTTTTACAGAAATGGAAAAGATTGGGAATACAAACTCATTCAAAATGGAAAATGGGATGCTTCTTTCAAATATTTGAAAATCGAGGACATTGGTTTCGACTTAAACAATTCGATTTTCGGAAACGATATTTTCGATTTACAACAAACTAAAAATGAGCTGAATTACAAAAATGTATTTGATGGTTTTGTGTTTTATGAAAACATAGAAAAACACGATTTAATAGACTACTACAATGGTCTGATTTCGAAAGATTTTGAAAAAGAATTCTTTAGAAGACTTATAATTCAATTAGGATATTTTGAGAATAGTTCAATGTTAGAAAAACTTAAAGATGAAAGTTTTAGAGAAAAATTACTAACTGAATGTAACACAAAAAGAATAAGAAAGTATCGAAATTTTGAATTTTTAATTGAAAGCAGAGATAAATATTTAAATGAATAAAATACTGCGTACAATACCGTGCATAATTATTTGCTATGTTCCTCTCTACTTGCGAATACTCCTGCGGAATATTCACGGATTCGTAAATGTTTGCTAACTTAGTTGCTTAACCACGCAACTAACCATACACAACAACGTTACCATACATACCCAAACAATGCCGAGAATTGAACTTCAAACTGAAATAAAAGCCGATAGAAATATAGTATTTGACCTTTCGCGAAGTATCGATTTACATAAAATTTCGACTGAACACACGAATGAAGAGGCAATCGCTGGAAAAACAGGCGGATTAATCGGAATGAACGAAAGCGTAACGTGGAGAGCAAAACACTTTGGAATTTATCAAAATCTGACTTCCAAAATCACGGAATATGACCGACCAAAATACTTTACGGACGAAATGGTAAAAGGAGCTTTCAAAAAATTCAAACACGAACACCACTTTGCGGAATTGAATGGCGGAACTTTGATGACCGACTTTTTTGATTATCAATCACCTTTTGGAATTGTAGGTAAAATAGCTGACAAGCTGTTTCTCAAAAAATATATGACTGAATTACTAACTGAACGGAATCGAATTGTAAAGCAGTTTGCGGAATCTGAAAGGTGGAAAGAAGTAATAACTGAATAAAGTACGTATGGTAACACCGTGTATAATTAATTGCTTTGGCAAGTGCTTATTTGGAAAATTCCTTCGGAATATTCACGGGTTCGTAAATGTTTACTAACTTAGTTGCTAAACCATATACAAACACGTTTCCCAACATTTGAGAAAAACATACAAACTACATCATAAACTTCTAAAAGTTCTTTTAAAGGAAAATCTGATTTTTATAATCGGAATGATAATTATTACGCTGACTTTACAATATTTTAAAAGTTCTGGAGACTTAGCGTTTGATATCCTCTTTCTGAAAATTCTGGTCGGAATTGTATTTGTTTTTAATCTTCCAGCTATTTTACTCTTAATTAATTATTATTACCACAATAAAAAATTGACATTGTATATAGACAAAGAATCTGACGTAATACAAATAAATAAAAAAGGTATTTCAACTAAACACAAACTTTCAGACATTGAATCATCAATTTACAATGTTGGAATTTATTACAAAAACAAAATTGATAGAAATGGTAGATGGTCAGCTATGCATTCTGACTTTGGATATTGGGATTTAAAGTTTGAGAATGGAGACAGATATTACATTTCGAATTTATTAATTGACTTTTTACACGAACATGCCTTTATAAAAAAAACAAAATATAGATTTAGATTTTTTCCTTTTATTGATAAATCTGAATCAAAAATAGGGATTACGTTAAAACAAAAACGAACTAAAGAAAAAACACTAACAGAAAAATTTATCGGGCAATTTAAATCAAAAAACGAAAAGCAATTACTCGAAATCATTAACAATAAAAATAGCTATCAGAAAGAGGCCGTTAAGGCTGCTACAATAATTCTAAAAAACAAAAACGTTGGGTAACAAAGTAATGTGGTAAAAAAAAATAAAGCAAATTTGTAAGCTCCAAAGCCTTATAAATATTTCAAAACCGCAATACCCACAAGGTCTTTAGCATTTAAAACATGCAAAGCCACAGCAAACGATTATGAAAATGTGTAAACCTGTAGCTCATATAAAAGGAGCCAAAGCAGATCTAAACACTTTATTCACTGCTGCACAATGTTCAAATTCATGGACATTTTAACGCACGCGTTGCATACTAGCCATAACCTTTACCGCTATTCTAATAAATCCACCACCCGCTTTTCATGCAATCGGTTTTCCATTCAAATAATAAAAATTAATACCATCTAGCGTCCCTAATAAAGGGATAATTCCGGTCTGTTGTGCCATAAAACCACAACTAAGCTAAACACTTATAATACAGCAACATACAAAAATCACAATACAGGTTATAGCGTGGTTATAGCATGCTTATAATATGCTTAAAACAAGCTTATAGCATGTCAGAAGACATTAAGAGAGAGGTAACACTAATAATTAGAAATAAATAGAGGAGTAATTCGAGCCTATCACCTTAAGAAGTACTGTGATAGAACACAAGCCGATTTTAATTTTTCACATACCAAACTCTTATTTCTCATGCCGCCTTTCAGCATAGTCATAGCCTTCTTGCCACCATTTTTCCATTAAGCGTTTACTAAAAATCAACGAGTTTTCCGTTAAACTTGTAGGTGTATAATATAAATTGAGTTTTACATTTTTATTTCGAGCCGCTAATTTCCCAATGATAATATCATTTTTTTCAACTTGATTTAACAAGTGTCCAAATAAACTAATCATTAAGGAAAACGGATTTTTACCTAGCACCTTCTGTTTCCCTAAAGTTTCAGCTTCTAAAACAATGGCATCAACCTCTGTAGCACCACGCTGAATAGCCTCTCTAATAGGAATTACAGAACCTAAACCACCATCTGCATATTCATAACCATCTACTTTTGCTAAGGACATAAACGGAATATAATTACAGGAAATCCATATCCAATTACAAAATTCCTCATACGAACATTCTTGTATCGATTTATATTCCACACGGTTCATAGACAAATTAGAAACCGTTACCACAACATCGTGTTTCTCCTTTCTTATTTTTACGTACTCCTCATAAGTCACGTGTTTTCTAATATGTCTTCGCAAAGCTTTACTTTCACCAAACGTCCGTTTACGTCTTATAAACTGCCATAAAGAGTTTATAAAATCAATTGATACATATTCTCTATCTCCTTTTTTGTGTTGCACAAAAGGACTGATACTAAAAATATCGTGCTGCTGTACATTGGTAAAAATGTCGTAGAGTTTGCCAATTTCATTAACCGCTAAATGTGGGACTAAAAGACTGCCTGTTGAGGTACCTAAAAACATATCGTAATTATGTTTTTCGCGCTCAATTAAGTATTGTGCTACTCCACCAGCAAACGCTCCTTTACTTCCTCCTCCAGATATTACTAATGCTCGCATTATTCTTTTTTGTTTTCTAATTTTTTGGATAGTTCTTTCGCAAACTTAACCAATCTCCAATTGTGATGTGATTTTGCTGTTTCTAATTCAGCTTGACAATCTTCGTCACACGACTTTATTAAATCTAAATATGTAAAGGCCTTAATTCTTACATCTGCATTATACTTTTCCTTAGTATAACCAACTAATTCATCAAATAATTCTTGTTTATTATCGGCTTCGTAATAAGGTGTACTTAGGTTTAAAACAATCCACAGCATACGCACGTTCTTATCGCTAAAGCCAATTATTTTTCGTGTTTTAGAGAGGTATTTCGAACGCTCTAAAGGAAAATTAACCCAAAGATTGTATAAGGCGTTTTCTATAGTAACGTACGATTTATCATCTAACAAAGATTCATAATCTTCTTTTAAAGCTTCTGGTATTTTAGTGACATGCTCCGAAATAGCTTGTCGTACTTTTAAGTTATTCTTAAACACATCTGACGTTACTAAGGCTGGCACTTGCGAAATCACTTTTACTTTAGCTTCATCGGAAACGTAATATTTAAGATACTCTGCACATTTAGATGTTTTGGCTTCACAGTCCACCATCGCATATTCATTAATAAAGCTTGATTGTCGCTTTAAAATCGCAAAAGCATCATCAAAAGGAAATGCTTTGTTTTTAATCCAATAATTCACGAAGTGTGATAAAGATCGTCCATACAAGTTTTCAACTTCTTGAATAAAATCAGACGTTTCAACATTAGCATATTGATGTTTTTCTAAGTAATTCCGAACTGCTTTCTTAAAGATAACATCTCCTACTTGATCTCTTAACGCATGTAAAACCCATGCTCCACGCTGATAAAACGTTAAACTACTTGATTTTGGATCTAAAAGCGATGTTCCATTTCCAGACAGATCTTGACGACTTAATTCTAGTACAGACTCTAAGAGCTTAAAGTAAAAATAATCATCACCAAAAATATCGCGTTCAGCCAAAAGTGCATAGTACGTAGCAAAACCTTCTTGCAACCAATGATGCTCACCAGATTTTGCTGTCACCAAATCTCCAAACCACTGATGTGCTAGCTCGTGCGCATTAACATTTACATAGTTTTTATCATTAAAGCCAATATCATCAACCATAAACGCATCTGAGAAAATAGTAAGACTCGTGTTTTCCATACCTGCATATAGAAAATCATGAACAGGCACCTGCTTGTAATTTTGCCAAGGATACGCAAACCCAATTTCTTCTTCTAAAAAATCGAACATTTGTTTAGAATACCGATACGTAGGTTCAACTTTTAAAGAATCTTCTGGATAATAGTAATATTCAAGTGGAATTCCGCTTTTTGAGGTTGCTGTTTTTTTGTTGTATTTGCCATAGACTAAAGCTAATAAATAGCTAGACATCGGCTTTTGCATTTGATAAGAAGTCTTTACCGAATTATCTGGCAACGGACTAGTCACAGTATTTAAACCATTTGCGATAAAGCTATATTCAGATTTCTTAACCGTACTTAAATTGAAGATGATTTTATCGTTAGTATCATCTAAACTAGGAAACCAATGGCTTGTATACTTCCCTTGGCCTTGTGTCCAAACCTGTGGCTCATTTTCTCGTTTCAAAAAATATAGCGCTTGTTTGGGCTTTGCCAAATAATTAAAATAGATTGTATAGGACTGATTCTTTTGAAACGGATATTTGAAATAAATCTTATTTTCCACATTGGAATAATCTAATTTCTGAGTATTAGAATCACCTACTCTTATCTCAACATTTTCGAATGTCATATTCACAGCATCTAAAAAAATAGAGTCTGTTGATTTAGTAATATTGAGATTATACCAAACATTACCTTTTACGATTGAAGAATCTATAACAATATTAAGCATTCCATTCGCCCTTATAAAATCCACATAATCAGTCTTCTGAGCATATGCTAAACCCGAAATAAAAACACAAAACGCAATAAAAATTTTCTTCATAAAATAGAACTAAACAAGAATAAGACCAAAATACGATAAATTGTCATCCCTACGAAGGCTGAATTCCACAAACTATGCTATTATGAATAGATTTCTGCATTTTCAAAAATGAATTAAATTCCGAATTTATTAGTATCAATACTTAAAATCAATCGATTATATTTTTAAACGTAGTCCAAATCATGCAGAATTACAATATTCACAATTCAATAGACACAATGATTTATAAATCGTGTTTTATTAGTATAAAAAATCATTTATCTTACAACTGATGAATATCATAATTAGCATTAATTTTATACGTATCTTTGTTAAATTACATTTTTTAAACACCTACACACCAGCCCATTAAGAAAACGCAAGCCAATGAATGCAAACCCCTTTGAAATTGGATATTATGAGGATACTGAGTTAAAGTCACTTGGATTTAAGTCTTTGGGAATCAATGTTAAAATAGCTAAAAACTGTTTAATTGTTGGCATTCCTAATATATCAATTGGCAATAATGTTATTATTGATTCATTTTGCTCAATCATTGCACCAGGAGATGGTTATTTAAATATTGGTTCTTATGTACACATAGCGTCTTATTGCCACCTACTTGCTTCTGATGGTATTGACTTAATGGATTTTAGCGGATTATCTCAAGGCGTTAAAATTTACAGTAAAACTGATGATTATTCGGGTAACTCATTAACCAATCCAACCATTCCTAACACCTATAAAACTATGAAAAAAGGTAGGGTCAAACTTGGCAAACACACCATTATTGGTGCAGGATGCGTTATACTTCCTAATGTAGTTATAGGAGAAGGTACATCTGTTGGAGCGCTGTCACTTGTAGGTTCAAATCTAGATTCATGGACTATTTATTTTGGAAACCCATTAAAAAAACTAGCAAGACGTTCTAAAAAGTTATTAGAGAAAAAGCAGGAATTCCTAGATCAATTAAAACATAAATAAGAATTAACTTTTATGGATTAAACTTAGAAATTATTAAGTAACTAATTTATGAACAATAATTTGCAATAACTTATCGACAGATTCCAATCCTAATTATAGGAAAAACAATAAGTTTACGCCTCACAATTCTTATCTACTTAGTTCAACTCAACAGATAACATTACTATTATAATGCACATAGAAACAGACACAAAAACGAAAATAAAAAATTACATTATCGAATCTACTTTTGATGATGTAGAAAAAATAAAAGACGATACGCTTATTTTTGAAGAAGGCATCCTCGACTCAATGGGTTTACTGTTTTTAATTGAATTCTTACAGGAAGAATTCAACCTAACAACGAGTGATGAAGAACTTGTTGTCGAAAATTTTCAATCTATAAACAGTATTATAGCCTTCATTGAGAGTAAAATGTAATTTTTAACTTTTTATTCAATAATTATGTGTGGGATTTCAGGCTTTTTCAATTTTAATACAAGCACAGATAATAAAATCACCACTTTAAGGCAAATGCTTACTCGTATTAAGCATAGAGGACCAGATGAAAGTGGGATTTATGCATCTAACACTATTGGTCTCGGTAGTGTACGGCTTAGTATTGTTGATTTAGCCACAGGCACAATGCCACTCTCTAATTCTGATGATTCTTTATGGATTGTCTTTAATGGTGAGATATTTAATCATATCGAGTTAAGAGAAGAATTACTAGCAAAAAACCACAGCTTTAAAACCCATAGCGACACTGAAGTTATTGTTCATCTCTATGAAGAATATGGGCCAGAGTTTCTAAGCAAATTAAATGGTCAGTTTGCTATTGCTATTTGGGATAAAAACAAACAAGAATTATTTTTAGCCAGAGATCGCGTTGGTATTAGACCTTTATTTTACACCACAATTAACGACACGTTTGTTTTTGCTTCTGAAATTAAATCGTTTTTAGAATTTCCGGAATTCAATCCAAAGATATCTGCAAAAGCACTTTCTGAATATTTTACGCTTTGGACCACACTATCTTCCAATACTGTATTTGATAACGTTTTTGAATTGCCACCAGGATCCTACATGACCATTAATACGCAATCTAAAACCATAAAGACCTATTGGGAATTACCAATTACCAAACCGAATGCATATCAATTCAACACTGTAGAAGAAGCTTCCGAAGCCTTTGAGTCTATTTTTACTGATGCTGTAAAATTAAGACTAAGAGCAGACGTACAAGTCGCTGCTTACTTAAGCGGAGGCTTAGACTCTAGCATTACCACCTCTTATATAAAAAAGATCTTACCAGATAACCTGAGAACTTTCTCTATTGGTTTCACAGAAAAAGATTTTGACGAATCATCGTTTCAAAATATAGCAAGAGATTATTTCAATACGCAACACTCTAGTATTACCTGTGGTCCAAAAGATATTTCAGATAATTTTAAAGATGTTGTATGGCATTCAGAAGCTCCTTTATTGCGCACAGCTCCAACTCCAATGGGTATTTTAGCCAAAAGTGTACATGACCACAACATTAAAGTCGTTATAACAGGCGAAGGTGCTGATGAACTTTTTGGTGGTTACAATATTTTTAAAGAAACAAAGATCAAGCATTTTTGGGCAAAGGACCCACAATCTAAATACCGTCCGTTATTGCTTAAAAAACTTTATCCTTACATTCCACAAATAAGCAAGGCGAATAACACGGTATTAAAAATGTTTTTTGGTTATAAATTGAATGAAACTGAATCTCCAATTTATTCTCATTTATTGAGATGGAATAACACATCGCGCCTCACGAATTTTCTTTCTAAAGATTATAAAGACGCCATTCATAATTACAATCCTATCGCCGAAATAGAAAAACAATTAGAAACGAAGCTCAAAGACTACGACTACCTCACTAAAGCGCAATGGATTGAATTAAATTTCTTTATGTCAAAATATCTATTATCTTCTCAAGGCGACAGAATGGCAATGGCAAATTCTATTGAAGGGCGCTACCCCTTTTTAGATCATAGAATTATTGAATTTTCTATGAAATTAAATCCAGATTTAAAATTAAATGGCTTAAATGAAAAATACCTACTAAAGAAAATCATGAAAGGCAGATTACCAGAGTCCATTCTAAACAGATCAAAACAAGCTTACAGAGCACCTATTCAAAGTGCGTTCTTTTCTGAAGATATGCCTCCTTATTTAAACACGATGCTCTCAGAAGAAAAGATTACCGAATTTGGAATTTTTAATACAGCATATGTCAACCAACTAAAAAAGAAGATGAAATTAAACAAACAGGTTTCTGAAATTGATAATATGGCGATTACCGCGATTTTATCGACTCAAATTTTATACGACCTGTTTATTAATAAAGCAATACCAGAACTACAAGAAAATGACCTTGTAGTGCTAAATAAAACAATAATAGACTAATCATCTAGCAAAAGAATTAATTATGAATACAACACGTAAACCTTTTTCAAAAGATATATTACACATTGAAAACATTGAAACTGTTTGCAATGAGATCATTTCAAAATTAAAAACTGATGTCGCAAAAAAATTACAACGTCGCGGAGCAGTTATTGGTATCAGCGGAGGCATTGACTCTTCAGTTTGCATGGCATTATCAGCCAAAGCTTTTGGTCCTAAAAAAGTGACTGCAATCATGCTTCCTGAGCAAGATTCTAGTGACGACAGCCGAATACTAGCTGAAAAATTAGCCGCAAAATTCGATGTCACAGATACAATAGTTGAAGACATCACCAAAGCCTTAGATGGTTTTGGATGCTACCAAAGAAGAGACGACGCTATAGGAAGAGTAATAACCAATTTTGATCCATTAGTAGACAAAGCAAAAATTGAAATTAAACAAGATGCTGCATCCAACCTACCTCCTGCTTTTTCAGTTACCGTCATAAAACCAAACGGAGATATCATAAGTAAATTATTACCCGTAAAAGAATACCTTCAAATTGTGGCCTCTACCAATTTTAAACAACGTAGCAGAATGAGCATGCTTTACTATCACGCGGAACGCTTGCATTATGCTGTTATTGGCACACCAAACAAACATGAAGTTGAGCAAGGCTTTTTCGTAAAACATGGTGATGGAGGTGCAGACGTGATGCCTATTGGTCATTTATACAAAACACAAGTTTATCAATTAGCAAGCCATTTAGGCGTTCCTCAAGAAATTATTGACCGAACACCAACAACAGACACCTATACTGCAGAACAAACCCAAGAAGATTTCTTTTACCAAATGCCTTTTGAGCAAATGGATCTCATCTGGTATGGTTGGGAAAATAACTATCCGGCTGATGAAGTTGCAAGAGTTATGGACAGAACTTCTCAAGATATTGAAAACATCTATAAAAATTTTGAACGCAAAAGAAAGACTACAGAATACTTAAGAATGCGCCCAATATTTTAAAGCTTTTATCTATGAACGTTTTTGACCATCTTTTTGACACCTCTAAACATCTTGAAAAGGATTTCCTATTAGGTTCGAAAGAAACTGTTTCATTCGAAAAAATCTATAGTGAGAGCTTAAAAATAGCGTCGTATTTAAAAGCAACGGTAGATCAAAATCAACATATTACGTTAATTAGCCCAAATTCAGCATTCTTTATAACGACTTACTTAGGAATTCTAAAATCTGGAAATATTTGTGTCCCTCTTAATTTCGCGATAGAACAAGGGAATTTAGATTACATCCTCAATACTACAGAAAGTGCAACAGTTTTTATCTCTAAGCCTTTAAAGCGCAAATTAAAATTTAACACAAATATTCATTTAATTGATGAAGATGAATCTTTAGAAATCATAGCGAATCAAGCTATCGTTGACATTGATTTAGATTTTGATAGTAATCGTGTTGCTGAAATCATTTTCACCTCAGGTTCTACGGGAGAACCTAAAGGCGTTATGATTAGCCATCAAAACATTATAGCCAATACAGATGCCATTATTTCGTATTTAAAATTGACATCAAATGACGTGATGTGCGTTGTATTACCGTTCTTTTATTGCTATGGCTTATCGTTATTACACACACATCTTAAAGTTGGAGGATCGCTAGTACTCAACAATAGCTTTATTTTTCTGGGCTCCATCATCAATGACTTAAAAAACCATAAATGCACAGGATTTGCTGGTGTTCCGAGTCATTTTCAGATCTTATTAAAAAAATCAAAAACCTTTAAAACTGAAGTATTTCCAAATTTGAGATACGTAACGCAAGCCGGAGGAAAATTACACACTGTTTTTATTGATGAGTTTACAGAGGCTTTTCCAACTAAAGAATTTTACGTTATGTATGGCCAAACCGAAGCTACTGCGCGTTTATCCTATTTGCCACCAGAATATATTAAGACAAAAACAAGCTCTATAGGTAAAGCGATTCCAAATGTCGAATTAAAAATAGTAAACAGTAATGGAGAAACCGTTACAATAGATGAAGAAGGCGAGTTATTAGCACGTGGAGAAAACGTTATGTTAGGCTATTTTAAAGATGTTGAAACGACAAACCAAGTTATAAAAAATGGATGGTTACACACAGGTGATTTGGCAAAAATAGACAAAGATGGATTTATCTATTTAGTGGCAAGAAAAAAAGAGATCATAAAAGTTGGCGGAAAACGCGTGAGTCCAAAGGAGATTGAAGACGTTATTTTAGCAATTCCTGAAGTAGAAGACTGTATAATTACAGGTTTTGACGACGAACTTTTAGGTGAAGCAATACTTGCGACAGTAGTTCTCAACAATACTGAAAATAAAGAACATATGACAGATAAAATTCTTAAAGAATGTTCTAAGCACTTGTCACTTTATAAAATACCTCAAAAGATTGTTTTTGACAAAACAATACAATTAAGTGCTACAGGAAAGAAGCGCATTAAATAACATAAGTTAGTTAGAGTCACAAAGCGAACCCACAACTCTAAAGCATATTACAAGATACAAAATAGATTCCTGCCATCGCAGGAATGACAAACCTGAAATTCACCGATCAAAATAAAGTTAAATTCTTCATCCGATGATTCCGAAAATTTTCGGAACTGCGTTCGCAGGAATTTGGTAAATTCGCAACTATGAGTGTGAATTTACAAACTCCCATCGATTACCTTAAAGGCGTTGGTCCTAACCGAGCGGATTTATTGCGCTCAGAGTTGGGTATTCAGACGTATCAAGATCTCATCAACCTATTTCCTAATCGGTATATAGATCGCACTAGATACTATAAAATCAATCAATTACAACGTAATAATGCCGAAGTTCAAATCATTGGAAAAATTACAGGATTTAGAGAAGTCGCCCAAAAGCGAGGCAAACGCTTAGTAGCCGACTTTAGAGACGACACAGGCATGATGGAACTCGTTTGGTTTAGAGGTCAAAAGTGGATACGTGATAGCCTAAAAACAGGCCAGACTTATGTGATTTTCGGAAAAACAAATTGGTTTGGTGGTAAATTCAACATGCCACATCCTGAGATTGAATTGCAATCTGAGCACGAAAGTAATCTGCGATCTGCCATGCAAGCCATTTATCCTTCGACCGAAAAATTGTCAAATAAGGGTATTACAAATAAAGTTGTAACGACTATAATGCAGCAATTATTTTTGGATACTAAAGGTCGGTTTGTAGAAACGTTACCTGATTCAGTTATGTCTGAATTAAAATTAATTTCCAAATCTGAAGCGCTTTTTAATATTCATTTTCCGAAGACTCCAGAGTTGTTAGCAAGAGCTCAATTTCGATTAAAATTTGAAGAATTATTTTACATTCAACTGCAATTAATTATCAAAAACCTCATTCATAAATCGAAAATTAAAGGCTTTACTTTTGATAAAGTAGGAGACTACTTTAACACCTTTTACAAAGACCATTTACCCTTCGAATTAACCAATGCGCAGAAGCGTGTTTTAAAAGAAATTAGACACGATTTAGGCAGTAATGCCCAGATGAATCGACTTTTACAAGGAGATGTTGGCTCCGGAAAGACCATAGTTGCTTTTATGTCAATACTCATGGGACTTGACAACGGTTTTCAATGTTGCCTAATTGCGCCTACTGCTATTTTGTCAGCTCAACACTACCAAGGAATAAGTGAGTTATGTAAACCATTAGGAATCAGTGTTTCACTACTTCAGGGCTCAACCAAAACTTCAGAACGAAGAATCATTCATGAAAATCTAGAAAATGGCAATTTACAGATCTTAATTGGCACTCATGCCCTGCTTGAAGACAAGGTTAAATTTAAGAATTTAGGACTCGCCATTATAGACGAACAACACCGTTTTGGAGTTAAGCAAAGATCAAAATTGTGGCACAAAAACACCCTTCCGCCAAACATTCTTGTAATGACCGCTACTCCAATTCCGAGAACCTTAGCCATGTCTGTTTATGGCGACTTAGATATCTCTGTAATTGATGAATTACCAGCAGGTAGAAAACCCATAAAAACAGTTCATCGATTTGATAACAACCGCCTAAAAGTTTTCAAATTTATGAAAGATGAAATCGCTTTAGGACGTCAAATTTACATCGTCTATCCTTTAATTCAAGAAAACGAAACCATGGATTATAAAGATTTAATGGACGGTTACGAAAGTGTGTCTCGAGAGTTTCCAATGCCAGATTATCAGATTTCAATTGTTCATGGCAAAATGAAACCTGCCGATAAAGATTACGAAATGGAACGCTTTGTAAAAGGCGAAACTCAAATCATGGTCGCAACAACCGTTATTGAAGTTGGAGTTAATGTTCCCAATGCCTCTGTTATGATTATTGAAAGTGCGGAGCGCTTTGGTCTATCTCAATTGCACCAATTACGCGGACGTGTTGGTCGTGGTGCAGAACAGAGTTATTGCATCTTAATGACGAGCCACAAACTTAGTCAAGACAGTAAAACCAGACTAGAAACCATGGTTCGCAGCAGTGACGGTTTTGAAATTGCTGAAGTGGATTTAAAACTACGTGGACCAGGCGATCTCATGGGAACCCAACAAAGCGGTATTTTAAACCTCAGAATCGCGGATATTGTAAAAGACAAGGATATCCTTGAACAATCGCGTTATTACGCTAAAAACATTCTGAAATTAGATCCTAGTTTAGCTTCACCAGAACATAGAGTCATATTAAATACCTATAGACAAATGAGTAAGTTTCGTAATATTTGGAATTATATTTCATAACCCATTGAATACTCATTTTAATATTTCAATTTGAAACAAAAAAAAGAGACGTTCATAACGTCTCTTTTCTCTTTCTTAATCAAAGCAAAGTGTTTTGTATTAAGCCACTTGCTCTTCGTGTTTACCTTCGTAGACTTCTTCGACTAATTTTTTATTGAACGCTGGTAAATCCTCGGGCGATCTACTAGTCACTAATCCAGAATCCACCACGACTTCTTCATCGACCCAATTAGCTCCGGCATTAATCATATCCGTTTTTATAGAATCATATGATGTAATTTTACGCCCTTTTACAACCCCTGCTTCTGCTAATAACCATGGTGCATGACATATAGCAGCAACCGGCTTATGGTTTTCAAAGAATGATTTCACAAAGGATACTGCAGTCTTATTCTTACGTAATACGTCGGGATTAATTTGTCCTCCAGGCAACACTAGAGCATTATAATCTTTTTGACTTACGCTTTCTAATGTTTTATCGACTTTATAAGAATTACTCCAATTTCCATCGGCCCAACCTTTGATTTCACCTGACTCTAAAGATACAATATGTACCTCCGCGCCTGCGTCTTCTAAAGCCTTTTTTGGTTCTCTTAATTCACTTTCTTCAAATCCGTTTGTTGCTAAAATAGCTACTGTTTTTTTATTTAAATTTTCCATGTTAATCTTAATTTTAATTCGTGTTAAATTTTTCTTTTGTTCTATTGAAATTCAATGTACATAGGTAAAACCTAACTAACAGTCGGTTGTAATTCACTCATGGCTTCACCAATGGAAGTGTCACCTTCTATAATTTCGAATGTGGTATTATACGGTGCATCATCGTTTAACGATTTTACCAGAGTTTGCGCCACGTCTGCTCTACTAATTTCACCACGTTTATTTAATTTTTCTTTTAATTCTATCTTTCCCTTCGCCTCATTGTTAGTTAATGAACCAGGTCTTACAATGGTATATTTAAGTCCGCTGTTTTTAAGATGCTCATCTGCATTTTGCTTAGCTTTTAAATAATCTTGCAATTCTTCTGATGCTTCTGGTTGATCTGCTCCCATAGAACTCAACATTACAAATCTGTTGACATTCGCCATTTTAGAAACAGCCATTAACCGTTTAGCTCCTTCTTGGTCAACTTCCACTACATTTTTTCCACCAGAACCCGCAGCAAAAATCACTTTATCAATGCCTTTTACTGCATGTGTTAGGTCTTCTGTTAAATCTGCAAGTACGGTTTCTACTCCATCGTCCTTAAATTGCTTTTGCTGTTCTTCTTTTCTAACCATAGCAATTGGGTTAAAATATTGCGATGCTTTTAGAAGATTAACAACTTGTTTTCCCGTGGTACCATTGGCACCAGCTACTAATATATTTTCCATAGATATTTTTTATTTACTATTCACATAGAATGCATAAATCACTCCCGGCAACCAACCCACAAGCGTTAATAACAAGCTTATTAAAAACTCGCTACCTAATCCGTGTTTTAAAAACACTGCTAAAGGCGGCATGACAATATTTAAGATTATAGTTAATAACGACATATGTTTGTGTTTTGATTCTCTACAAAATTAGAGTTCACACCTTAAAATCATTGACTTGTTCAATAGTTATCTTAGCCCATATTAAACAAATAAAATGTTAAAAAGTAAAATCTAACCTACACCTCTAAGCGCGCTGCTATAGACTTAAAAATCGTTAATAGTCCTTAGATCATTAAAATTTGAAATTTTTAAGTAATTTGGAACTATTGATTTTATAAATTGCGGGAGAAAAATCACGAACGGTTCAACCCATGATTAAAATAGTAAAAGCAAGCATTGAACATTCTGAATTGATTGCCGAAATTGGAAAAATAGCATTTTTAGAATCTCACGGAAACAGCGCATCTGCAGAAGACATTAATAGTTTTATTTCGAAAACTTACAATAAAGAAGCTATATCTAAAGAGTTTGAAGATGTGAAAACTCAATATCATATGATTTATTTTAATGATAAAGTTGCTGGGTTTTCAAAAATTGAATTAAGTACGTCTAACAAAGACATCACTGAATTAGACATCACTAAACTAGACCGAATATATCTTTTAAAAGAATATTATGGCCAAAACTTAGGATCGGAACTATTTGATTTTAATATACATTTATCAAAAAAGCAAAACCAAAAAGGTATTTGGCTAGCAGTTTGGGTAGATAATCAAAGGGCTATAAGTTTTTATACTAAAATAGGATTTCAAATTGTAGGGAAATATAATTTCAAAATATCGGAAACACGGTCAAATCCTAATCATATAATGTTTCTTAAATACTAATACCATTTCCCATTAAAGCACGAGTTTTACGTAAAATAAATTCAAGGTAAAACCAAAGTGCTAAACAACAACCAAGTACACGTTATCTCAAAAATCCCAATTACCTCACAAAACGCCCAGAAATATTACCTTCAATAATTTTAACAACGTCATCGACCGTACTGTAATTTACATCTCCTTCATATGTGTGTTTTAAAGCACAAGCCGCACACGCAAACAACATCGCTTTATAATCATCGTAATGCTGTAAACCATAGATTAAACCCGCTGCAAAGGCATCACCTGTACCAATGCGGTCTACGATATGTGTAATATCTAAATCATTGGTTTCTCTAAACTCTTTACCATTCCACATTCTGGCTCTAATCTTATGTGAAGACGCATTTAAAGCCGTTCTAATTTTGTCAAACACCTTTTCTATAGAAGTAAAGGTTTCCATAAGTTGTTTGCTCGCTTTTATAAAATCGTCATTAGCATAACTATAATTAGTTCCAAGTACTTCATTTATCTCGTTTATACCACCAATAAAAATGTTAGAATATTGCAATAAATCTACTAAAGTTTCTTTGGGATTTTTTCCATACTTCCACAACCCACTACGATACGTTGGATCAGCAGAAACAGTTAATCCTTTCTCCTTGGCCATAATCAAACCTTCTTTTAAAGTGTCATAAGCTCCTTGGGTTAATGCCGGAGTTATACCTGTCCAGTGCATCCAATTTCCTTTTCTCATTGCCTTTTCCCAATCTACCATAGCAGGTAAAACTTCCGAAAAAGACGAATGCGATCTATTATAAGATATTTGACTTGGCCGCATTACAGCTCCAACTTCTAAAAAGTAAACACCTAATGGTCGTTTAGAACGAACTAGTGAAGACGTGCTAACACCAAATTTACGAATATATGAAACTGCTGTATCACCAATAAAATCATCCGAAACCAAACTAATATGTTTAACATTACCACCAAAATTAGCGATTGAAATAGCCACATTTAATTCCGTTCCACCAAAATAAAATTCTACAATATTAGATTGCATAAATTTTTTGTTCCCTCTTGGTGAAATACGCATTAAAACTTCACCGAATGTTATAATTTGATTCATAATAGTATGTTTTATTGTTTTCAAATAAATATTTTAATTTATTTGAGATAGGTCTAAATTTTATTTTGTGATAAAAGATACGGACTAAAATTTATTTGAATGAATTAATATTATACATTGTATAAAATTTTACACACAGAAATTAAATATTTTAAATGGATTTTACCCCAATTGAAACTAAGCGTCTCATTTTAAGACCAATCACAGAAGCCGACACATTAGATTTTTATGAATTAGACTCCAACCCAGAGGTTCATCTATTTATTGGAAATGAACCTGTTATAAAAATTGAAGAGTCTCATTCCATGATTAACAAAATCTTGCAACAGTATAAAACAAATGGCATAGGCCGTTTAGCAATCATAGAGAAATCAACAAACCATTTTGTAGGATGGTGTGGCTTAAAATACGAAAAAGATTACAGAAATCAATCGAACTACTATGATTTAGGATCCAGAATAAAAGAACAATATTGGGGAAAAGGCTATGCTACGGAAGCTGCTATTTCTTCATTAGAATATGGCTTTAGCACTTTAAAACTTGCAGAAATTGGTGCCGTTGCAAACATAAATAACAATGCCTCTAACGTTATTTTAAAAAAAATTGGAATGCATCACGCTGGCACGTTTGATTACAACACCGATGTATTGAATTGGTATATCATGAAAAACCCTTATCTATAAACCATAATTCACGCAAAAATGCCATTACAAGTCATCTAGAAATACTTTTTAAACTTAACTCTTAGTATTTCAGATTAATCTCATAATGACATTTCAGTCAATTATAAAACTCAGTATTAATAAGTTTTAGTAATTATTAGGGTTAATTTAATTGTAGTTTAAAGTTAATTGGAATACTATAAGGTACACCTACATTCATATCACGTTGTCTTCCAGGTTCCATTTTTGGTAGTAAATTGATAATACGTTCTGCTTCAGTCTCTAAAAGTTGGTCTGGTCCTCTACTTTTTACTTTCGTAACCGTTCCTGTTTTATCTATTAAGAAGAAAACATATACCTTACCATCTATGTTAAGATCTGCTGCAGCTTTAGGATATCTAAAATGTTTCTGTAAATGTTCTTGAATTTTTCGTTCAAAACAAGCTCTTAACTCTGCATTATTACCTTTACAGCCCGGAAATTGTGGTACTTTTTCAATCAATGCAAAAGGTACTTCAATATCTTCTTCTATTTCCTCAACAGCAACATCTTCTATACCTACTTCGCGGTCATCAATAGTATCATCTTGACCAATTTCTGTACTTTGAATTACACTTTCTTCAACATCTTCAACATCTTCAACAATAGTAATTACTTCAGTAACCACTTGTTGTTGTGGAGGAGGTGGAGGAGGTAACACATCTATAACTGTAATTGGAATGTCCTCATCAAATTGATCATCTAACATTAACAAATCAATTTTAATGGCTTCTCTATCGTAAGTCTTATGTTCTAATCCTATATATGTTAGGAGTAACATTACGTTTAAGCCAACAGCAAAAAATAAACTGCTGTTTCGACCTACATTGGCTTTTGGGTTTTTTTTGAGTTCCATGACGTTTAATTTTGTCTTATAAAATTACGCATCATAAACGTAATAAATTATGACATATATCATATCTAACTCAGTGTCATTATTTCAAATCCTACAGACTATCTAATTGATTATCAGTTCCATTTTGACTAATCGTCCAAAAGAAACCTACAAAAAAGAATTGATCTGCTGCTGGAGTTAATGCTCTTTTGTTAAATTGACCATTTAAATTTGGTAAATCTGCATATTGATATCCATTTACATTTTTAAACCCTAACACATTATTTACCGAGACATAAAGAATTTTTTGTTGATCTAGTAAATAAGACCAATTTAAACTCAGGTTATTATAAGACTTCGTACGCTCACCTAATAGCTTATTTGTATTAGGATTGGTGTAGGGACGACCTGAAGAAAATCCATATGCCAAACCAACCTGACTTTTCCAACTGTTAATCCAATATTTACCAACAACAGAAAAATTGTGATTGGTAGCATAACTTGGCTGTGCAGCTGTTGTATAATTTCTATAATCGCGCTCGGTATCTAAATAAGAATAGCTAACCCAATAATCCACTGCTTTTATACTTGTATTATCCCGCCAAAATACGTCTAAACCCTGTGCATAACCATTTCCTGAGGTATTAAAATCACTATCAAATCCCTCATAATCCGTATCAAACTTTATTAAATTATCGTAATCTTTTCGGTAGGCTTCAGCTCTAAAAATTTTACCAGCGTTTACAAATTGATAATTCAAAATATAATGTGATGTTTTTTGTGCTTGTAAATCTTGTTCAAACTTTAAAATATTGCTATTCGGGTTTTGAAAAAAGTTACCATACGCTAAGGAAAACTGTCCGTTTTTAGAACTTTTATAAGCTAATGCAGCTCTAGGTGCAATATCTGTTTTATAAAATATAGAACTATAATCTGCCCTCAATCCAACTTTTAAAGCTAATTTTTTCGAAAATATCACATCTGCTTCTGCAAATACTGCCGTAATATTATTATTGAAACCATAAGTTTCGTTAATCATGTCTTCTTTATAATTCTCATTAAAATCGGTAATAAACTGCTCTGCTCCAAAACTCAATTTAAATCGACTATTGAAACGCTTTTTTAATTTCAACTTTAAATGTGCTGAGTTTTCAGTATCATCTATTTCGCTGGTTTCAATACCTATTTTATTTTTAGCGTAAGTATAACTGATACCAGATGCTAATGTCCAACTATTTCCTAAAACACCTTTATAAGATGTGTTGAGGTAGAAGTTATTGTTATTCAATTTAAAATTTATACCATCATCAGCGTTTATATCTTCTTGATTGACTTCAAATTTAGTCGCATCAAAAGCAGCATAAAACTTCAACATACCGTTATTTAATTTTTGCCTAAAAACAGTTTCACCTTGTGCACCCGATACAGGTTTTTTCCACTCATTTCTATCTTCAAAAACAGCCAAATAGGGAGCCAAATTAATATAACTTGCACTAAAACTTAAGGACGACTTGTCCCATTTCTGCGTATTCCCTAAACTAGCACCAAGACTCATAATCCCAATATCTGTTTTATTTTGGTCTGGCTCATCAATAGTATTTAAAAGTAACACACTAGATAAAGCTTGGCCGAATTCCGAAGAATAGCCACCTGTAGAAAACGTAACACCATCAAATAAAAAGGGAGAATAGCGTCCACGCGTAGGAATGTTATTGGTTGTTGGCGTATACGGTGTAAAAACACGAATACCATCTATAAAAATTTGTGTTTCATCCGCATTTCCTCCACGCACAAACAAACGACCATCCTCTGAAACATTAGAGGTTCCTGGTAAGGTTTGTAGCGCACCAACATAATCACCCAAAGCACTTGCTGTAGTTACCACATCTAAAGGTTTTAAAACTGAAACTCTAGAATTGTCCCCAGCTTCAAAAGTACCCGCACTAATAACTACAGCATCTAGAGACTCAATATCTTCTCGTAATTTAACTTGAAGATTATTCAGTTTTGAAACGTCTTCAATTATTGTTTTAGTTTCAAAAGACAAAAAGGAAATGATTAATGTTTGAACCCCTCTTTCTTCAGTGGAAAATGAAAATTCACCATTTTCATCTGATGTTGCCCCATCGTAAGTGCCTTCTAGATATACATTGGCACCATAAATAGGTGTATTTTTATGATCTACTACGTTTCCTGAAATGGTAGTTTGCGCAAAAGCAAGTGATGTAAAACATAAGGTCATAATAATGATTAAATTATTACTATGTCCGTTTCTATTGTTCCTCCTCTGTTTGTGACGCTGTGATTTCATGATTTGATTGGTGATTTAAAATTCGATTTTTGATGATGAGACAAATTTGAAGTATTTATAAGTCTGCATAAATTCTATCT
Source organism: Winogradskyella helgolandensis (assembly GCF_013404085.1). Classification (NCBI taxonomy): domain Bacteria; kingdom Pseudomonadati; phylum Bacteroidota; class Flavobacteriia; order Flavobacteriales; family Flavobacteriaceae; genus Winogradskyella; species Winogradskyella helgolandensis. Next base: position 3,615,363 of record NZ_JABFHO010000001.1, read on the forward strand.
TACCGAACTGTATAATTTCTATGACGAATTGAATATATTTGAATCAGTTCAGAATATCACACAAAAAACACCTACCAAAAATGTTATCTAAATCAGAAAAACAATTCAGCATACTCTTCTTAATAATTGTGCTCATCGAACTTTTAACAGGACAAATAGAATCCTTAGAAAACGTTCATTATATCGCAAAACCTGCAATAGTAATCAGTCTTATTTTTTTGTTTGTAAAAACCTCTGAATCAATCCCAAAAACAATAAAAAACAAGACTCTTTTAGCTTTGTTGTTTTCAGTACTCGGAGATATCCTGCTGATGCTTGTAGAACAATCGCTTCACTTTTTTACGTTGGGCTTAGTTGCCTTTTTAACGGCTCACATTATGTATATTCTGGTGTTCTTGAAACATAGAAACCTACAAAAATCACCTATTGGATTTATAGCTTTATTACTCGTCTATGCAGCGAGTTTATTCTATTTTCTAAATGGTAATTTGGGAGATATGTTAATTCCGGTGATAATTTATATGTTGGTTATTTTAGGTATGGCAACGTCAGCTTATTTAAGAAAAGACAAGGTGAACATACTTAGTTACGGACTGGTATTTTTAGGTGCGCTGTTTTTTCTAATTTCGGATAGTATTTTGGCCCTCAATAAATTTTATGAGCCACTCGCCTATTCCAATATTAGTATTATGGTGACGTATGCTTTAGCGCAATACTTAATTGTTATTGGGATTCTAAAACTAAAAGAGGACTAACTTTACTTCTTAAAAGGTCTGATTATAAGTCGTGCTGCTTTATCAAAATTGATATAATTGTATGTCCAGTTGAATAATACAATCACGCGATTTCTAAAACCTACCAACGACATTAGGTGCACAAACATCCATATAAACCAAGCAAAAAAGCCACCAAACTTATAATGTTTTAAATCTACAACAGCTTTATTTCTGCCAATTGTAGCCATAGAACCTTTATCCTTATATACAAATGGTTTTAAAGGTTTATTTGCAATTAGTCGCAATAAATTTTTCCCAAGCAAATGACCTTGCTGAATAGCAGGTTGTGCTACTTGAGGATGCCCTTTGGGATACACTTCTGTAGACATTAAAGCAATATCGCCAATTGCAAAAATGTTGGAATAACCTTCAACTTGATTAAATTGATTAACGTTATACCTATTCGCTCGTTCTATTATCGCTTCAGCTTTTAAACCTTGAATTGGAGCGCCGGTTACACCTGCAGCCCAAATTAAGGTTTCAGATTCCATTTTTAATTCAGAATTCGTCGTTACTGTTTTACCATCGTAATGTTTTACAAAGGTGTTACAATGCACCTTCACTCCTAATTTATCTAAAAACTTCGATGCTTTTCCTGAAGCATGTTCACTCATTGGAGGCAACACACGTTCTGCACCTTCTAATAAATGAATGTGCATATCATCAGGATTTAGATCATTATAATCTCTAGGTAAAATATTATTTTTAAGTTCTGCAATGGCTCCTGCTAACTCTACTCCGGTTGGTCCTGCTCCAACTATTACAAAGTTGAGATAAGCTTCACGCTCTTCGTTTGAAGTTGATATGGCTGCTTTTTCAAAATTCTGTAAAATAAGACTTCGTATATCCAATGCTTGAGGCACCGTTTTCATTGGCATACTATTAGCTTTAATAGCATCATTACCAAAATAATTGGTTCTAGTACCAGTGGCAATAACTAGATAATCAAAAGTTAAATCGCCAATAGAAGTAATAATCGTATTGCTTTCTGGTAGAATTTGCTCAACTTGTGCAAAGCGAAAAAAAGTAGTTTTATGCTTTTTTATAATCTTCCTAAGTGGATACGCAATCGAATCTGGCTCCAACCCAGAACTAGACACTTGATATAATAAAGGTTGAAAAGTATGATAATTGCGTTTGTCTATAAGAACAACTTGAACATTTTTATTAGCTAAAGATTTAACTAAATTTACACCGCCAAAACCGCCACCTATTATGACGATCCTTGGTAGGTTAGACTGAGGAATATTCATTGAGTAATGAGTTGAAATTTCAACTGTAAAAATACAAAATACCAAAGCGAAAACTACCTTTTTAAACAATAGTTAAATAAATGTGTAACAAATTCGAAACACATACTACTAATTAGATAACCAACCAATTTCATCAATTGAACAAAGAACTTGAACATAGTTTTGTAGAACAGTTGCAAAAGCATCAGAACATTGTGCATAAGGTGTGTCGTTTATACACTAACAATGCAGATGCTCATAACGACTTGTTCCAAGAAATCACTATACAATTATGGAGAGCTTATCCAAAATTTAGAGGTGATGCTAAATTTAGCACTTGGATGTACAGAGTAGGTTTGAATACCGCTATTACGTTATACAGAAAATCAAAAAGAAGCATAAACACACAAGCATTTGATACTGTACAGTTTAAAATTAAAGCAGAAGAATATGACGATACGGAAGAGCAACAATTAAAACTCTTATATGAAGCAGTACATCAATTAAATGATATTGAAAAAGCCTTAGTTTTCTTGTATTTAGAAGACAAAGACTATAGAGAAATAAGCGCGACTCTAGGTATAACGGAAGTTAATGCACGAGTAAAAATGAATCGTGTTAAAAAGAAATTAAAAACAATATTAAATCCGTAAGGTTATGGATGAATTAGAATTATTAAAGAAAGACTGGAATAAGTCTGACAACCAATACCAATCATTTTCGGATAGTGATATCTATAAAATGAGTCATAGAAAATCGTCTAATATTGTAAAAACGTTGTTTTACATCAGTGTGGCCGAATTGATTTTTTGGGTATTAATAAATTTCCTACCGTTTGTACTTTCTGATACGATGAAGGCACAACTCGAAGAAATGACTCATAGTTGGCTATACGTTGGCATGAATATCTTAACATATTCGGTCATCATATTATTTGTTTATCTCCTTTGGAAAGCACACAAGGCTATTTCTGTTACTGATGATGCCAAAAAACTTATGGAGAGTATCTTAAAAACAAGAAAGATCATTAAATATTACGTGCTTTACAATTTACTTATCGGACTAATTAGCATGCCTTTAGGATTCTATATTTCTATTAGTGATCATCCTGAAATAGCTGAAAAGTTAAGTACGGCTTCAACAACACAATTAATTGTAATCTCGGCAGTTGCTATAGGTACAACCCTTGTCTTTTTAGGGTTGGTTTGGTTATTTTATAAATTAATTTATGGTATTTTAATTAAGCGACTTAACGCAAATTATAAGGAATTGAAGAAAATAGAAGTGTAAAAACACATATCAAAAAATCACATAAATTTAAACTATCACTAAACAACGAAGCGATTGACACAACAGAAAAAGGCTTCAGAATGACGTTTCAGTAGCTATTGTATTAATTGGTGATTTTATATCTTATAATTCTGATGTGTGAGCAGATTTCTTCAAAACATCGCATAAAGATTACACATTAATAATTGAAGATTTTACAATGTTTACTTTTCGATATGTAGAAAAAAACTAAAACTTTAAACTACAATCTACATATCACGTAATTCCTTATTCAAGCGTTCATTTTCTTCTAATACGTCTTGAGGAATTACTTTTAGGAATGACGGATGCTGTTCAATAGCATATTCTATTTTTTCCACAATGCTATCAATCGATTCATTATCATAATCGATATCCAAAGGCTCTTTAATTTCAAAGGACTGAAATATATTTTTCTTTTTAATACGAAGGCCTTTTTTATCAAACGAGCGTCTAAACCCATCAATAACAATAGGTACAACAACAGGTTTATATTTTTTTATAATATGAGCTGTACCTTTTCTAATTGGTTTAAAAGGTGTAGTTGTGCCTTGTGGAAATGTCACAACCCAACCATCATCTAAAGCCGTTTTTATCATGGTAATATCGCTCATCTTAACCTGACGATTCACGTCTTTACCTTGTGATCTCCAAGTACGCTCAATACTAATAGAACCTGTGTAAGCAAATATCTTTGGAAGTAAACCAGATTTCATGGTTTCCTTCGCTGCAACATAATACATGTTCATCTTAGGGTTCCACAAATAACCTACGTTTTTAATATTATCTAAGCGTCCACTTAAACTTGCGTTAAACACGTGAAACATAGCGATAACATCAGCAAAATACGTCTGATGATTAGAAATAAACAATACGTTGGTATCTGGAAGATTCTTAATAATTTCAGAACCTTCAATTTGTAAATCATTAAAACCTCTAAAACGTCTATGTGTAAAAACACCTAAAAGTCTTATAAGCCATTTTTTTACCCAAAGTATATGTCCGAAAGGATTTCTTTTAAATAATCCCATAGTAAATTTTCAAATTTTGTCAAATACAAATGTAACCATTAAGTTAAATTATAAAACTTGTTTTAACAAGTCTTTTATTTCTCCAAGCATCATTGCTGTTGCTCCCCAAACAATATGACCATTAAATTTAAACGCTGGTACATCTACCTCCACACTAAAAGAGGTTGGTACTCTTGCGGTTAACACACTACTATCACTTAAAAAATCTTTAAGGCTTACTTCAATAATCGCTTCAACCTCTTCATCTTGTTTTAAAAAAATTAAATACTCTTTTGAAATTCCAAGGTAAGGATGCACCATAAAATTACTTGGAGGTATATAAATAGGAGACATTTCTTTTAAGACTTCAAAATGTTGTCTAGATACTCCTACTTCCTCTTCCGTTTCTCTTATAGCTGTTTCCATGAGGTCATTAGCATCATCATCTTCATATTTCCCACCTGGAAAGCCCACTTGTGCAGAGTGCACTCCTTTATACGTTTTACGTAGAATAAGTACCAAATAGGTTTCGTCATTAGTTTTTGGATAAAACAATGCCATAACTCCCGCTTTTCTGGCGGTTTCAGACTTCTTCTTCATTTTTTCTGCCAACTCTAAACGATAAGGCGGAGACATTTTTGCATGCGAGTCTTCGCCAGAAAGCTCCAGATGTTTTATTTTTACTACAGATTCTAAAAACGTATTAAATAGCATTTATGAGATTTCTTTTACTGTTTCCGATGGCTTTTGGAATTGGATTATTATTTCTGAGTTGTGAAGATAAACAAACTTCAAAAAAAACTAATACTACAGTTATAAAAGATTCTACTGTTTCTAAACCGAAAGCTGAACCGAAAAAGAAAGCCACTGCTGACTATCCTATACTTACGGATACTAATGCTATGGACTTCTTTTTAAAGTACGAAAAAGAGAATCCAGAACATAAAGTCCGTATTACAACCGACTTCGGCATTATAGAAATAGAACTGTACGACAAAACAAAATTCCATAGAGCAAACTTTGTTTACCTTACCAAACGCAACTATTTTGATGGCACACAATTTTACAGAGTGGTTAAAGACTTTGTGATTCAAGGCGGCAGTAGTGACGATTATAATTTAGCTAAAAGACGACAAAAAATAGGGAAATACTTACTACCACCTGATACAAAAAGAGGCTACACCCATAAACGCGGAGCAGTTTCTATGCCAAGCAGTGAAATGGATAACGCCTATAAATTAGCATCGCCTTTTCAGTTTTTTATCATTCAGCGCCATGGAGGTGCGGATTATTTAGATGATGATTATACTGTTTTTGGAGAAGTGACCTCTGGTATGGACGTTGTAGATAAAATTAATGCCGTTAAAACAGATGAAGGTGATTGGCCTTTACAGAACGTTTATATTAGAAAGGTTGAATTGATTGAGTAAGAAAGTTGGAAAGCCGCAAAAGTCACAAAGTTCCATAGATTTAAAGGAAACGTATGTCTTACCAAGAAACAATTGATGATTACCTTTTCATTTTGAATTGTTTTCAAATCATTTTATAACTTCCTTAAGAATTATAAAATATTTAAGCTCCTTCTTTTCTATTTTCAGTATCTTGTTTCCTTGATAAAATCCCTAAAAATTTTCTAAGACTAAAAAACTAACTATCATGATTTCTAAATCTTTTAAAGCGACATTAATTTGTAGTATCGTACTTTTTTCAAGCTGTAAAGAAGACACCAAAATTCCCGAAAAAACCATGAGTGATAATGTATTAATACAAGAATGGACAGGACCTTACGACGGAGTTCCTGCTTTTGATAAAATTTCTGTAGAAGCCATAAAACCCGCTGTAGAAGAAGCCATGACGCTCAATCTTGCAGAAATCGAAGATATTGCTAATAACACAGAACCTGCAACATTTGAAAACACCATAGTTGCCATGGAACGTTCAGGTAAAGCACTAAGTCGTGTGTTTACGTATTATGGAATTATGGGGAGCAATGTGTCTACACCAGAATTTAGAGCTATACAAGCAGAATTGGCTCCAAAGCTTTCTGACTTCAGATCACAAATTTCACAAAACGAAAAATTATTTCAACGTATAAAAACCGTTTATGAAGCGTCTCAAAAAACACCTTTGGAAGCCCAAGCTCAACGTGTGGTAGATTTAACCTACAAGCAGTTTGAAATGAATGGCGCCAACCTCAATGCCGAAAAGAAAAAACGCTATGCCGAAATCAACAAAGAATTATCATCGCTTTATACCGATTTCGCCAATAACATATTACACGATGAAGAAAACTATATCACTTATTTAAACGAAGATCAATTAGGCGGATTGGGAGATGGTTTTATAAAATCTGCAGCAAAAATCGCTACAGATAAAGGTAAAGACGGAAAATATGCTATTACCAATACACGCTCATCAATGGACCCGTTCCTTACCTACTCTACAGAACGTGAATTGCGCAAGCAAGTTTGGAAAAACTACTACTCTAGAGGAGATAATGGTGATGAATTTGATAACAACAAGATCATCGCTAAAATTTTAAGGCTACGTAAAGAACGCGTTGGCTTAATGGGGTATGATAATTATGCCGAATGGAGATTACAAGATCGTATGGCAAAAACGCCAGAAAATGCCATGGATTTAATGATGGCTGTTTGGCCTGCTGCAACCGCAAGAGTTAAAGAAGAGGTTGCAGACATGCAAACGGTTGCGAATGAACTAGGCGACAATATTACTATTGAACCTTGGGATTACAGATACTACGCAGAAAAAGTGAGAAAAAAGAAATATGATTTAGATAGCGAAGAAGTCAAACAATATCTTCAATTGGACAAACTAACTGAAGCCATGTTCTATACGGCTGGCGAATTGTTTAATTATAAATTCACTCCAGTACCAGAAGGTTCAGTTCCGGTGTTTCATGACGATGTAAAAGTATGGGAAGTGACCGATAAAGATTCAGGAAAACATATTGGCTTATGGTATTTAGATCCGTTTGCTCGCCAAGGAAAACGATCTGGCGCATGGGCAACAACTTATAGAAGTTCTGATTCTTTTGAAGGAGAAAAAAATGTTTTAGCGTCTAATAATTCTAACTTTGTAAAGCCAGCTCCAGGAGAAGCGGTGTTAGTATCATGGGATGATGCTACCACGTTTTTTCATGAGTTTGGGCATGCGCTTCACTTCTTCTCTGCAGATGTAAAATATCCAACGTTAAATGGAGGCGTTAGAGATTATACTGAATTTCAGTCGCAGTTATTAGAACGCTGGTTATCTACCGATAAAGTGATTAACCAATTTTTGGTTCACTATAAAACGGGAGAACCTATTCCTGCTAGCTTAGTTGAAAAAATAAAGAAAGCCTCTACATTTAACCAAGGCTTCGGAACAACAGAATATTTAGCTTCGGCATTAATTGATATGAAATTGCATTTAGCAGATCCAACGGATATTGACATTGATAAATTTGAACGCGAAACTTTAGACGAATTAGGTATGCCAAAAGAATTACCAATGCGTCACAGAACACCACAATTTGGACATGTGTTTTCTGGCGAAGGTTATGCAACCGCTTATTATGGTTATATGTGGGCAGATGTGCTGACGAGTGACGCGTCTGAAGCTTTCAAAGAAGCTGAAGGTGGTTTTTATGATAAAACAGTTGCAGATAAATTAGTAAAGTATTTGTTTGCTCCTCGCAACGCTATGGATCCAGCCGAAGCGTATCGTAAATTTAGAGGCCGCGATGCTAAAATTGAAGCGTTAATGAGAGACCGTGGGTTTCCTGTGCCAATGGATTAAAAATTTAAAAACGTTCTCTTATCCCGTTTTAGACAACCGATAAGAGAACTTTTTTGTACTTATATAACGAGTTGGAAAACATTTAAGAAATGACAGTAAAAGAAGGAGACATATTTATTTCTAAACTCGAAAGAAATTTTTTTGGAGCATTCAGAATATTAAAAACGAATGGAAAAACGAGTTTCACAGAACATTTAGAATGTATCTTAGTTGGAATTACACAATATATCAGATTAGAAAAACCAAAATTAAACGACAGAAACCTTACAGAAATTTTGATTGAGAACCGTTTCTTCTGTAACAACAAATTGGCGATTGGAATAAGATTATTAAAAGGAATAGATAACTTTGAATATTTGGGTAACATTCCTTTAAAGAAACATGAACAAAATTTCAAAATCGAAATTGGTGACGGCACAAATGGTGGCTATCCCTATTATGGAGCTTTCGAGAAAAACTTTGGACAAAATGCTTTTTTTGAATGGCGATGGAAAAATGAAAAAGAAGAATTTCAACAAGAAGTAGATATAGCTAAAATTGCATCGGAAAAAAGAGCTGAAGAATACCGAAAGAGAAATATGAAACCTAAAAAAATGATGGACGAAAAATCATTTTGGGAGGTTATTGATAAAATCGATTGGTTAAAAAATGATGATGAAGAAAGAATGTTGCCAGCGATTAAGTTTTTAGCTCACAAAAAAGTGACTGAAATAAAACAGTTTCAAGAGAATTTAAGCTACAAACTCTATTTGTTGGACAATGAGAAAAACGCAAAGAATATTGGAGAAAACTCATATGGGAAAGAATATTTTTCTGCTGATTATTTTCTATATGTAAGATGTTGTGTAATTGCCAATGGCAAAAGTATGTTTGAATGTGTGCTATTGGATTCTAAAAAAATGCCAAAAGACTTGGATTTTGAACCACTACTCTATCTTGCAACTTCTGCTTATGAACAGAAAATGAAAAAGGACTTTGAATACGAATCAGGTTGCGATTATGAAACATATTCAAATATTAATGGATGGCAATAAAAACTAATGGCAACACCATATATAACTTATTGCTAGTTCTAGCCTACTCACGAAAGCCCTAGCAGACTTTTTATCTGTGATTTATTTGCTAAATTACCTGCTTAACCTCGCAATAAACCTTATCCAAATACATCAGAGGTCATTCGTTTAAAACACGTTAAAGCTCTCCTCTTTTTCAATATAAAATATTTATTACAAACTAAAAAAACACGTTAGCATATTGTACATAAATGACTCTTTACAATAAAATCCGTATCTTATAAGCAACTATTAACCAGATACATATAACATTATGAAAACAAAAATTAAGTTTGGAATAATATCCTTAGTCATAACATTTGGAATGGTTTCGTTTTCAAGCAAAGAAGAAGTTATTACTGAAACTAGAGAAACTGAATCATCAATAAAAATTGAAACTTTCACATTTTCATCAAATGGAACGACTACAAGAGGAAAAATATTTTTACCAGCCTCATATGAAACGAATAAAAATCTGCCCGTTATCTATTTAATAGATTTTGCGGAACAACATTTTAAACTCGCAACTGACGAATTTGAAAAAGTAATTGATGGTGTAAAGCAGCTTCAAGGGTTTGATGCATTGGTTGTCAGTTTAGAAGACATTCCAAATATTGATGCATCACCAGAAACATTTCGGGAACAATATGACGTTTTTAAAAATATGGCATCATATATTGATAGTAAATACACTAACAATGCTTCGAGGACATTTATAGGAAGAGGCAGTGAATCAAGCGTAGTCCTTATGGCTCTTTTTCATAAAAATTCAGAAACCTCTATATTTGATAATTTTATTGCTACAGACCCATCACCGAAATACGCATCTGCCATTCTAAACTTAATTGAAACTGATAGTATCGCGAAAAACAAATTAAACAAAAAACTTCATTTTTCCTTTTCAACCACTAATGACAGCACACAGTGTAACAAACTAATAAATCGAATTAAAGAAGCCCAATATGAATGGTTGGAGTTTGAATCAATTGAATACACAGATAGTGACTACGAACATACGTATCCCATTTCTTATGCCGCTGGGATAAAATATGTATTTAACAAATAACATGAGCTAATAAATAACGTGCTATAACAAATTCCTTAGACCGTGTTTACTCAGTAAACTCTAACGAATTTTACTTCTCCAGTTCACTACGCTCGGGTTTATTCGGCTTTTAATCGTCAAATTAATTCCTAAAACAATAAAACAATTGCTCAGGTAAACTCATCAAACCTTACTCCTTTAGCAAACCACCAACAAACTCCTCAAATTCGGTTTTAAACTCAATATACTTATCACCAGTAGCAGGTCCATTAAACCCGGTATGAATCTTACGTACTTTACCTGTTTTATCGATAAAAATAGAGGTCGGATACGATAACACATGGTTTAACATTGGTAACTTTTCTTGCGCTTTAGCTTTGTCAGAACTTCCATATTGCGCCAAAAGAATAGGATAATCGATACCAATGTTAGATTGTAAGCGGTCTATACTGTTAAAAGCTTTTTCTTTTGTTTTAGCATATTCAAACGCTAGTGCGACGATTTCAATCCCTTTAGATTTATTCTCTTTATAGTATTCGGAGTAATACTTGCTTTCGTCCAAACAATTTGGACACCAAGTGCCCATTATTTGTACAATGACTACTTTATCTTTAAATCGGTCGTCTTTTAAAGACACTAATTGGTCAGAGCTATTAGGAAATGTAAATTCAATACTATCATAACCGTCTTTTAGAAAAGTAAGATCATTGGCACCAGCTAATTCATAAGTCTCGTTTCTTTTAGCTACAAAAGGCTCTTTCCAATGGTTGCCAGAATAAAAATGGCCCTTCATTGTAGAATCTGTAACGGTTGCTGTAAATAAAAAGGCATGTGCACCATCAAAAGTAGAAAGTTTCATTTCGTTTCCATCCATCACCCCTTCTAAATAACGATAATCTCCAGTTGTAGTTCTAAACGTTCCTGTAACCTTATCTCCTTCTTGTTTAAAAATACCTTTAGCACTGTATTCTTCATTGGCGATGCCCTTACTAAAAACGGTTTCCCAAACTCCAGAAACATCTTTGGTTGATTTCGATTGAACCTCAAATCTATTATTTAAATGTCCTTCTGCTCTAAAAGGCACTACTCTATCCAGACTTTCTTTCACATAATAACCATGCAAACTTTCTTCGTTGCTAATTTTAGCCACTAAATAACCTTCAAAAACTGGCGTTTTTATATAAACGGAATCATTTTTATATTCGATTTCATCAACTGCAATAACTTCTTCTGCATTATAAATATTTAAACTATGAGGAGATTTGACTTCAAAAATAAATGGAAGCACTTCATTGTCTTTCACTGTTAACAATGCTCTATAAGTGCCTACTTCCAGGGTTTTATTATTAATTTTATTATTACATGAGAAAATTAATAAGGTTAAAAGGCAAGTAATTATAAGACGCATAAAAAGTTTATTTTAATAAAGTTCGAAATAACAACAAATACCTTACATAAAAAAGATAAAATCAAGTTTCGCAACCTAAGTTGAATTACTATCTTTGTGCCCTGAATAAATTGAAAAAATGAAGATTTCATACAACTGGCTTAAACAGTTTATAAAAACCGATTGGGACGCTGAAAAAACTGGCGAATTACTTACTGATCTTGGTTTAGAAATAGAAGGTATTGACACTTACGAGTCTGTAAAAGGCGGCTTAAAAGGTATTGTTGTTGGCGAAGTTTTAACGTGCGTACAGCATCCAAATGCAGACCGCTTAAAAGTAACCACTGTTAATATTGGTGCAGATGCTCCGATACAGATTGTTTGTGGTGCTCCTAATGTTGCAGCCGGACAAAAAGTACCTGTAGCAACGATTGGTACAACATTATACACTCCAGAGGGTGAAGCTTGGACTATAAAAAAAGGTAAGATTAGAGGAGAAGAAAGTCATGGTATGATTTGTGCCGAAGACGAATTAGGTCTTGGAGAATCTCATGATGGTATTATGGTTTTAGATGCGGATCTAAAAGTAGGTACACTTGCTGCTGACCTTTTTAAGGTGGAAAACGACGAGGTATTCGAAATAGGTTTAACTCCAAACCGAGCTGATGCGATGAGCCATTATGGTGTAGCGCGCGATTTAAAAGCCGGTTTGTTACAAAAGGAAATTTCCTTAGAACTTATTACACCTTCCGTGAGTTCTTATCATGTAGATGCCAGAGCTTATAAGGTAGATGTTGACGTACAAGATTACGAAAAAGCTCCACGTTATTGTGGTGTTACGATTTCGGGTATTAAAGTGGAAACATCTCCTGCTTGGTTACAAAATCGTCTAAAATCTATTGGCTTATCTCCTATTAATAATATTGTAGATATCACTAATTACGTGTTACACGAATTAGGACAACCATTACATGCTTTTGATGGTGACAGAATTACAGGAAATAAAATTGAAGTTAAAACTTGCGAAGCTGGTACTAAATTCACAACGTTAGATGGTGTAGAACGTGAGTTGCACGAGGAAGATTTAATGATATGTGATGCTAAGAAACCGATGTGTATTGCTGGTGTTTTTGGCGGCATTGATTCTGGTGTTTCAGAACATACCTCTCGTATTTTCTTAGAAAGTGCCTATTTTAATCCTGTTAGTGTTCGTAAAACAGCAAAACGTCATGGTTTAAATACAGATGCCTCGTTTAGATTTGAGCGTGGTATTGACCCCAATCTTACTGAGTATGCGTTAAAACGTGCAGCACTTTTAATCTTAGAAGTTGCTGGAGGTGAAATTACAAGTGATATTGTTGATACCTACCCGAAGAAAATAAAAGACTTTGAAGTAAGGTTGAGTTTTGACAATGCTAAGAAATTAATTGGTGAGACGATTCCTGAAGAAACTATAAAAAGTATCTTAAGCTCTTTAGAGATAAAAGTTAATAATGTCACAGAAGCTGGTTTAGGATTAACGGTTCCGGCTTATAGAAATGATGTTCAGCGTGAAGCTGATATCATCGAAGAAATCCTTAGAGTTTATGGCTATAACAATATAGCGACGACAACGAAATTGAACGCGTCTATTTCAAATTCGTCGCGCTTTGAAGATTATAAACTACAAAATATCATAGGAAATCAATTAGCATCTCAAGGCTTTTTTGAAATAATGGCCAATTCCTTAACCACACCAAAATATGTGGAGCTAAGCAATGACTTAAATGCAGATCATAATGTAAAAATGCTAAATCCTCTTAGTAGTGATTTAGAAGTGATGCGACAGTCGTTATTATTTTCAGGATTGGAAGCTGTAGCTCATAATATTAACCGAAAACGCAACGATTTAAAATTGTTTGAATATGGTAAAACCTATCATCAATTTAATGAATCTCGTGAAGAATTTAAACACTTATCGCTTTTTGTAACAGGAAACAAAACAGAAGAACGTTGGAATTCTGCTGCAAACCCAAGTGATTTCTTTTATTTAAAAGGAACCATTGAAGTGATCTTGCAACGTTTAGGTTTAACACGTTTAAAATCTTCACCAAATACGTCTGATGTTTTTAGTGAAGGCATGAGTTTTTCTGTTGGAAAGAAAAAAATTGTTGACTTTGGACTGGTTAAAAAATCAGTATTAAAACACTTTGGAATTTCTCAAAATGTATTATTCGCCGATTTCAATTGGGATAATGTTTTAGAAATGGCAAAACACAACAAAATTAAGTTTAACGCAATTTCTAAATACCCATCAATAAGACGCGACTTTGCATTGTTATTAGACAACAAAGTTACCTTTGAAGATATTGATACTATTGCAAAACAAACCGAAAGGCAATTGCTTAAAAACGTGAGTTTGTTTGATGTTTATGAAGGCAAAAATTTACCTGCTGGCAAAAAGAGTTATGCAGTGAGTTTTATATTTCAAGACGAAAACAAAACACTTAACGATAAGCAAATTGATAAAATTATGTCAAAGCTACAAGCTAATTTTGAAAATAAGCTTGCTGCTGAGTTACGTTAAAAACACGTAATTATTTAACACAAAGCCCTTAAACTGCATTTGATTAAGGGCTTTTACATATCTAAAAATGCATTTAACTATTTTAAATATTTAGTCTTTATTTAAGATAAGTACGTCTAAAAGTTGGTATTTTTAACAAAAAAATAAAAGTCATGGCAAACATAACATTAGGAGGAAATCCTATAGAAACAACTGGAAACTTACCATCTGTTGGTAGTAAAGCTCCAAACTTTAATCTTACAGCAACCGATTTATCAACAAAATCTAACACGGATTATGTTGGCAGTAGATTAGTATTAAACATTTTCCCGAGTATTGACACAGGAACTTGCGCACAATCGGTTAGAACATTCAACGAAAAAGCAAGTGCATTAGACAACACAAAAGTGTTATGTATTTCAAAAGATTTACCTTTTGCTTTAGCACGTTTTTGTGGAGCTGAAGGTTTAGAGAATGTAGAAAGTCTTTCAGATTTTAAAACTGGTGATTTCGGAAGCGATTACGGATTAACATTTAAAACAGGCCCTTTAGAAACTTTATTATCAAGATGTATTGTTGTTCTTGATACTGATGGTACTGTTTTACATACAGAACAAGTTGCAGAGATTAAAGACGAACCAAATTACGAAAGCGCTTTAGCTAGTTTAGCATAAATTCTGCATGCAAGAAAAAGAACCTTTTATAATTAATAGAATAAAAAGTGTAGGCTTTGCTTTTAAAGGTATGCTTATTCTAATTAGAACAGAAGCCAGTATTAAAGTCCAATTGTGTATTGCATTGGTTGTAATAATTGCTGGCTTCTATTTTGATATTTCTAATACCGAATGGATTGCTCAAATTGCAATGATTGGTTTAGTCTTAAGCATAGAAGGTATTAATACCGCTGTTGAAGCCATAGCCGATTTTATCCACCCAGATTATCATGAAAAAATAGGATTAATTAAAGATGTCGCTGCTGGTGCTGTTTTTATTGCTTCCATTGCTGCAGTTACTATTGCCTGTATTATTTATATCCCTAAGTTTTAGTTAATACTAAAAATCTTTCAACACTACACATTATTATTTGAAGTTCTAACGTTTTTTAATTAGCGCGAGCCTTCTAAATATATATCACGTTTACATACCAAAATCTACATATTAAACGTTTCATATTTGTATTTTTGTGTCGCACCAATTCAACTCTATTTTTAAGCACAGCATGAATCTTTCAATTGCCCTATTTTCTTTACTTATGAGTCTTTTGACTTTCAATTGGAATGATGAAAAAATCTCTACAGTTGAAATTATAAAAAATGAAACAGATTCTATAAAACCAATAGAAGAGCTGAACTTAACAAAGGCATTTGTATTGGGTAAGTTTAATTATAAAACAGATTCCACATTTATTAAAGTTAATGTACAACATGCAGCAAAAACCGTATACCTTAAAAAAGTCGTTTATGCCGCTTTTTTAGAAATGCATAAAGCCGCTCAAAAAGATGATATACAATTAGTTATTTTATCTGGCACAAGGAATTTTGATGAACAAAAAGCAATTTGGGAACGTAAATGGATGACTTATTCTAATCTTGAACCGTTACAACGTGCGCGCAAAATTTTAGAATATAGTTCTATGCCAAGTTCATCACGCCATCATTGGGGAACAGATTTAGACCTAAATAGTTTAAGTAATTCGTATTTTAGCAGTGAAAAGGGAAAAGCTATTTATGATTGGCTAATTTTGAATGCTAATGATTTTGGATTTTACCAAGTTTATACCACCAAAGAAAAAGGTAGAACAGGTTATAATCTCGAAAAATGGCATTGGTCCTATTTACCATTAGCAAATCAGTACTTAGAATTTTATAATTCTAATATTACAATTGACGACATTAATGGTTTTAAAGGTTTTGAAATAGCAAAAGAATTACATATTATAGAAGATTATGTCAATGGCATTTCTCAACAAGTAAAAGAATACAATTAAATAATAGATTTCCTAAATAAATGGAACTAGCTACCGAAATAAATTCGGCATAAAATGGCAAAAAAAACTACAAAAAAGAAAACAACCACTAAAGCAACATCAAAGGCTAAAACAAAAACGACCTTTAAAAAGCCTTCGTTGAAGTTATCTAATCAGCAAAAACTGATTTTTGGTAGTTTCCTTATTATTATAGGAGTGCTTCTCTTTATTTCATTCTTATCCTTTGTATTTACAGGAAAAGAAGACCAAAGTGTGCTTCAAAACTTCCCAGAACGTTCCACTGAATATAAAAATTGGGCGAGTCAGCTAGGTGCATGGGTTAGTGAATTTTTTATTACTAAAGGATTTGGTTTACCATCCTTTATTTTTGCAGGTTTGTTTTTTCTTTCAGGCGTTTATGTAACATTAAATTTAACAAAAGCAAAGCTTAGAAAACATTGGATTTGGGGTACACTTATCGTTGTGTGGCTTTCTATTCTATTTGGCTTCTTTACGCATAAATACGACTTTCTAGGAGGTGTTATTGGTTTTGAAATGAATCAATTCATTCAAGATTATATTGGTAAAATAGGAACTATACTATTATTAGTATTTGGGCTTATCACCTATTTAGCCATTAGGTTTAAAGTTACTGGAGAAAGTATTGTAAACAGTTTTAAACGCGCAAAGAGTTCTATTAAAGATGATTTACAATCCGATAAAACAACTACAGAACCGACACCCATTTTTGACAATAGTTTAACCGAAGAAGCGGAAGCTATTAAGTCTGTTTTGGACATTCCTGTAAAAAAGGCAGAACCTACTATTAATAAACATTCAAAACCAGAACCTGAAGTTAAGAAGGATTCTAAAGTTGAAGGGTTAACGATGGAAGTGACGGAAAAACCAAAAGAAGAGACTATTGAAGTCCCAGAATTAAAAATAGAAGTCGAAACGGTTGAAGAAGAAAAATCAGAATCTGATAATTTAGCCGATAAATTAGTTGAAGATTTTGGACAGTTTGATCCTACTCTAGAATTAGGAAAATATCAATTTCCAACTTTAGATTTACTAAAAAAATACGACAACGAAGGGATTTCTATAGATCAGGACGAGCTAGAAGAAAATAAAAATAGAATTGTTGAAACCTTAAACAATTATAAAATTGGTATTGCAAGTATAAAAGCAACTATAGGTCCAACAGTTACCCTTTATGAAATAGTACCAGATGCAGGAATCCGTATTTCAAAAATTAAGAATTTAGAAGATGATATCGCCTTATCACTTTCAGCATTAGGTATTCGTATTATTGCACCTATTCCTGGAAAAGGTACGATTGGTATTGAGGTTCCGAATAAGAATTCGACTATTGTATCCATGCGTTCCGTTATTGCATCACAGAAATTTCAAAAATCTGAAATGTATTTACCTATTGCCTTTGGTAAAACAATTAGTAACGAAACCTTTGTTGTGGATTTAGCTAAAATGCCACATTTACTTATGGCTGGTGCTACAGGACAAGGTAAATCCGTTGGTTTAAATGCGGTATTAACATCCTTGTTATATAAAAAGCATCCGGCTGAAGTAAAATTTGTACTCGTTGATCCTAAAAAAGTAGAATTAACACTTTTCAATAAAATTGAACGTCATTATTTAGCAAAACTTCCAGATAGTGAAGAAGCGATAATCACAGATAACACCAAAGTTATAAACACATTAAACTCACTTTGTATTGAAATGGATAACCGATACGAAATGCTAAAAAATGCATTTTGTAGGAATATCGCAGAATACAATACCAAGTTTAAAGCCAGAAAATTAAACCCAAATGACGGTCATGCCTTTTTACCATACATTGTTTTAGTTGTAGATGAATTTGCCGATTTAATTATGACGGCTGGTAAAGAAGTAGAAACACCTATTGCTAGGCTAGCCCAATTAGCACGGGCAATTGGTATACATTTAATTGTAGCAACACAACGTCCTTCTGTCAATGTAATTACAGGAATTATTAAAGCCAATTTCCCTGCTCGTATTGCTTTTAGAGTAACGAGTAAAATAGATTCACGAACTATTTTAGATGGTTCTGGTGCCGATCAATTAATTGGTCGTGGAGATATGTTATATACACAAGGGAATGAATTAATCCGAATTCAGTGTGCTTTTGTAGATACTCCAGAAGTAGAAAAAATCACCGAATTTATAGGTTCGCAAAAAGCATATCCTGATGCGCATTTACTGCCAGAGTATGTTGGTGAAGAAGGTGGCACAAATCTTGATGTTGATATATCAGATAGAGATAAATTATTTAGAGATGCCGCAGAACTTATTGTAACAGCACAACAAGGATCGGCTTCTTTATTACAACGAAAACTAAAATTAGGTTACAACAGAGCTGGCCGAATTATTGACCAACTCGAGGCTGCAGGAATTGTAGGTAATTTTGAAGGTAGTAAAGCACGCCAAGTTTTAGTACCCGATTTAGTTTCTCTAGATCAGTTGTTAGAAAATGAACAACAATAAAAATAGAAGTTTAGTAGTTACAAAAAAAATCATTTTATAATATTCAAAAAAGAAATAAAAACGAATGAAAAATTTAATTATTATCGCATGTCTCGCTATAGGTTTCAACGCTTTCGCACAAAATGATGTACAAGCAGAAACATTACTTAAAGAAGTGAGTACAAAAATTAAAAGCTATAAAAATATCAGTTTAGACTTTAAATACGAACTAAACAATTCTAGCGAGAATATTAAACAAGAAACCCGTGGAGATGTGGTTATTGAGGCAGATAAATACAAGCTTAATATCTTAGGGATCACACGAATATTTAATGGAAAAACCTTATACACTATCAGTCCAGAAGATGAAGAGGTAACGATTTCTACTGATAATACAGAAGACGAAAGTACCATTACACCAAGTAAAATGTTATCATTTTACGAAGATGGTTATAGCTTTAAAATGGACATCGTTCAAACTGTTAAAGGTCGAAAAATTCAGTATATTAAACTGAGCCCTATAGATACAAATTCTGAAATCAAACACGTTTTATTAGGTATTGATGCTACCACAAAACACATTTATAATTTAATTGAAGTTGGTAAAAACGGAACAAAAACAACATTAACTGTTAATTCTTTTAAAACCGACCAACCTATATCAAAAACCTTATTTACATTTGACAAAAGTAAATACAGTGATTATTTTATCAATAATATTGATTAATTCAATTTAAATAAATATTATCGCTAATAGATTTTTTTTTAATTGATATTAGGCTAAATTTTAACAGTGTGAAAATATTAGATAGGTACATACTTATCACTTTCTTAAGGACGTTTTTTAGCGTCTTTATTATATTCATGTTCATCTTTATTTTACAAGGGGTTTGGCTGTATATTTCCGAACTTGCTGGTAAAGATTTAGATGTAACTGTAACCGCAAAATTTATTTTGTACTATATGCCAAAGCTAATTCCTTTGGTAGTACCGTTGACTATTTTACTATCCTCCATTATGGTTTTTGGCAACTTTGCTGAAAATTATGAGTTTGCAGCCATGAAATCTACAGGTATTTCGTTGCAACGTGCTATGCGAAGTTTAAGTGTTTTTATCGTTGCACTTGGTATTGGGTGTTTCTTTTTTGCCAACAACGTAATTCCTTGGGGAGAATATAATTTTTATAACTTAAGACGTAATATTGCTAAAATGAAACCTGCCTTAGCCATTGCAGAAGGGCAGTTTAATGAAATTGGAAATATTAATATAAAAGTAGCGAAGAAAACAGGCGAACGTGGTCAGTTTCTTGAAGATGTTGTTATACATGAAAAAAGCACAACACGAAGAGGGAATTTTAAAGTTATCGTTTCTGAAAAAGGCGAACTTAAAAGTAGCCCTGATTCTAATATTCTTCAACTTGAATTAAAGAACGGAAATTACTACGAAGAAATCATTAGTAATAATCTACAAAAAAATGAAATCAAGCCACATGTACGGAGTTATTTTGACACTTACATTACCAATGTAGATTTAGAAATATTAAATGATGAAGACTTAGACGAAAAAAGTCAGTCTGACAGATATAATATGCTAAATGTAAGCCAACTAAATAATTATATAGATACTTTAGAACAAAACCAACAAAACGACTATAAAGCCTTAGCCACTACATTATATAATAGAAGTACGTATGCATCACTAAACGTTAATATTGATACATCAAAGACGAGAAAAAATATCCCAAAAGATTCTATTTTAATAGCTCAAAACTTTTTAGATTTCTATAATACAGCACAGAAACTTCAGATTCTAAATTTGGCTATTAACTCTTCAAATAGTACAAGACAAATTTTAGACTCTAACAAAAAGAACCTAGAAATTAAACAAGTACATTTAAACAAACATATTATTGTTTTACAAGATAAGTTTGTTTTAGCATTTGCATGTGTTATTCTGTTTTTTGTAGGAGCACCTCTTGGAGCCTTAATTCGCAAAGGTGGATTGGGATTACCAATGGTTGTAGCAATCGTGCTATTCCTAACCTATCATTTCTTTGGAATTTTCGCAAAAAACAGCGCAGAAAAAGGAAGTTTTAGTCCAATTATTGGTACTTGGTTTTCTACTGCAATTATGTTACCGTTAAGTATTTATTTAACCACACGTGCTACAAACGACAAAGGAGTTTTTCAGTTTGATAATATTATAGTCCCGTTAAAGCGCTTATTCAATCCAAAACAAAAGCTTCAACTTTCAGAGAGCGATACTAAAGTCTATAATTTTTATTCAAAATATTCTATTGAAGAATTGATTGCGATTATCAAAAATCAAGATGAGTTCGCCTTAGATAAAAAACCAAAAGAGATTGCGCTTCATAATTTATTAGATCGCAATATTTCACTTGAAAGTTTAAAATCGGAAGGTTTAGAAATATCTGATACCCTTATTAAAGCACGACTATTATTAAAAGACTACAAAGATTATTCTAAAACAAGTTTGATAAGTTATTGTATCGGTGTTATTCTAATAGTTTTACATCTTGTGTTTAATAACAATAAACTTCCAGAATTAGCAGAATCGGCTTTAAGTCTTGGCATTATCGCTTTTATCTTTTTTGTTATCTACGTTGTTGTGAACGCCTTTGTATATTCAAAATTTTATAAAACGATTAATCAAGAGAAAAAGCGAATCAACCCTTTATTTATTGCACTAACGCTTCCAATTTATCCTTTAAAATATATTATTGTAAGAAGTAGAATTTCTCAAGACTTCTATCTAAGCTGTCTTCAAAATATAAAATAAACGTATCTTTGTTTCGTCTAAAATTAGCACCATGATAACTAAATCCATGAATACGCAAACTAGCCTAAATACTATTGAAGAAGCCATCGAAGACATTAAACAAGGTAAAGTAATTATTGTTGTAGATGATGAAAACAGAGAGAATGAAGGGGATTTTTTAGCTGCTGCCGAAAAGGTAACGCCAGAAATGATCAACTTTATGGCAACGCACGGTAGAGGATTAATTTGTGCTCCACTCACCGAAAATCGTTGTGAAGATTTAGATCTCAACATGATGGTGCGTAACAATACGGATCCTATGGAAACGGCGTTTACGATTTCTGTAGATTTAAGAGGAAATGGCGTAAGCACAGGTATTTCTGCAAGCGATAGAGCAAAAACTGTTAAAGCTTTGGTTAACGCAGACACTAAACCATTTGAATTAGCAAGACCAGGACATATTTTTCCTTTAGTTGCTAAAGAAGGTGGTGTGTTAAGACGTACAGGACATACCGAAGCTGCGATAGATTTTGCACGTTTAGCTGGTTTTGAACCTGCAGGAGTGATTGTAGAAATCATGAATGAAGATGGCACCATGGCACGCTTACCTCAATTATTAAAAGTGGCTCAAAAGTTTGATTTAAAAATTGTGTCTATTGAAGATTTAGTGGCCTATCGCATGGAACACGATTCTTTAATTGAAAAGAAAGAAGACTTTACCATGGAAACGCGTTTTGGTAAGTTTAGACTTAGAGCGTATCAACAAACAACAAACGATCAAGTTCATATTGCATTAACAAAAGGCACTTGGAAATCTGACGAACCTATAGTTACACGTGTAAATAATACGTTGGTAAACAGTGATATTTTGGGTGCATTAACTAATAATGCAGATCAGAAATTAGATGATATGTTCAATGTGATTAATAATGAAGGAAAAGGTGCTATTATCTTTATTAATCAGCAACCAGAGTCTATGAATTTATTAACACGTCTTTCAATGTTAAAAGAGAGTCAAGTGGAAGGTGAATTAATAAAAGCGCCTAGCTTAGGTATGGATACTAAAGATTTTGGTATTGGTGCTCAAATTCTACACGACCTTAAAGTGAGCAAGCTAAAACTATTATCAAACAGTCTCCAAACCAAACGTGTTGGAATGATTGGTTATGGTTTGGAGATTGTTGAATATGTTGAGTATTAATTTATTTTACAACTATTTTCCGTGTTTCTACTTGATTGCCAATCTGTATTTTAAATAAATAGATTCCAGCTTCTAAGTTTGAAACATTAACCTCAGCAACATCTTTTAATTCTTGTACTTGTTTTCCTAAGATGTCATAAACTTCAATACGATCTATTGGGTTATTGGATACAATATTAACTTTATTTGAAGCAGGATTTGGATGAACGGATAGTTCTGTGATTTCATTGGTTTCAACATCGAGTACATTCCCAATATATTCATTAATGGCTCCAGCAAAAGAAATAACATAGAATGATGATAATGCGTTAATTCCTAACATCCCTTCACCAGACGAATCTGGATCTACTCCATTTTCAAATAATCGTGCTTCAGAATTACCATCTGAGGGTGTAAACGTCATCCAAAGGACTGGTACATTAGCCTGAAAAACTCCGACATAATTAGCTCCACCTGTTGAGTTAAATACATAAAAATCTTCTTCAGTAGCTGCTCCTGGACTTCTAATAACTCCGGCTGGATTATAATTAGAAACACTCTCACTTGTATGCGCTAGAGACCTTGTTCCTGATGCACCATCCGTCGGAAAAACAATAGTTACAGAAGACGTACCTGCAACTGTTGGAGGCTCTTCTGCTGTTGTATCTCTTGTAACATATAATTCATATTGAGAATTGTCCGAATTCCATTCTAAATTAAACGTCACATTCTGTGCAAATAGTGACGTTGTGCAAACTAAAATTGCTAAAAGTGTAATTGTTTTTTTCATAATATTTTATTTTTAATGGTTTAATAATTCTAGGGTTTGTTCTAATCGTTGCATATCTAAATCAAGCTGTGTTGCCGTTCTTAATAATGACGCAGAAGGCAATTGCTCTTCAAAAAAGTTGTATTGTGAACTAAAACTTGCATTTAAAGGGTACAAAATTATTGATAGCAGTATCTGGTTATTCTCATTCGCGAAGGATACATTACCATCAAGAAATACATCAGACTGAAAATACCCATCAACAAAATCATAACTTGAGCTAAAGCTATTATTTGAAGGAAATAAAACGATATCCACCAAAACACGATTAATATCACCTGAGAAGTTTATCAATCCATCACCATTAACATCTCCTGCCCAAAGTGCCATATCACCAGATGATAATGTTGATTGTGCATGTGTACCATAGGTTGTGGTATTTACATCCGTAAAATCTACAACAGTTGGTGTTGCTGTACGTGCAATAGTTACAGGTGTATTAGTCATAACACCCAAGTGGTTTTTATGATTTACTACGATATAATAATCATCTAATGCAATATTCAGATTTATGTTAGAGACTCCATCTGTAGCAACAACATCTCCATCGCGTTGCAACAAAGCGGACTGTGATAAAATAACCAATGTATTATCTGTCTTGTCTCGTAATTCTAGCCATACCCAGTCTACAATAGCGTTAGTACCCGTAACATTAAAAACCGAAGCATTACAAGTCGCATCATCTGAATACGGACTTGTCGTTGGAATGTAACCAGACGCTCTTAAATCGTCATTCATTAATCCTGCATTGGTAGGATTGAGAATTGGACCTTGTAAAAATAGTTTAGGATTAATACTGATTTTAAGATCTGCATTTATAAAACCTTCGGATATTGAAATGCCACCAGCGCTTAACTCTTGTACATTGACTTCGCCGATGGTATAGAGCATTTGAATACCACCTGCGGTTACTGATGCGCCACCAGAGTCGATGCTGAATTTTTCTATGGATTGTGCTTGTACTGCTAGACCAATAGCAATACTGAAAATTGTAATTATAGTTTTCATAATATGTTTATTTTTAAAATGGATTATAACCTCTCCATATGCATGTGATAAAGTTTTATTTTTACATAATCATTTTTTTAATTGTATGTTTTTTCAAAATTATATTCTATAGGAGCAAATAGATATTACTATTGTAACAAATGTTGTAACGTATGTAACATCGTCTATTTTATTACTTATTAAAGCCTTGCTAACGTGTAGTTTTCTTAAAATTTTATTTTTAATCACGTTGGTTATATTGAATTAGATATAACCTTGTCCATTCTTTTCAATGTTTTTATGAATTGATTTTTAACGCTATAGCGATTTTATAGCACTAAATTTCTCAATACTTTCTACGCGGTTTAAAAGCGCTTCTAACTGTGCGCTTTGTTTAGCATTAATCGATTTCTCTGTATTTAATGCGGCGCGTTGCGAAGTAATAATCTCTTGTTGTTCTTTGATGGCCTTGATCAGCACAGGAATTAACTCCGTATAGCTAACGCTTAACGTTTTATCTTCGTCATCTGCAATATGTACTATGTTTTCAAGTATAGGTTGTACCTCTTGCGCAATTAAACCAAGTGATTTATGGTCTTGTTCTCTATTTTTCCAATTGTATTCTACAGGGTTTAATTCTAAAATGGTTTCTAAACCGTAAATCAAAGGTGTGATGTCTTTTTTAAGACGTCTGTCGCTACTATGCACTACTACACCTCCAACTCTAACATCACCACCATCTTGTTGTAAAAAAAGTGTTGAGGCAGCTCCATTATTTCTTGCTATTATTTCATTTTGGTCAAAAACAATGTTAGTTCCTGTTACTTCACCTATAACCATATATCCTGAATTGTTAGTATAACTAGCATCAGATCCGTAAGTAATATGTAAATAAGTGCTTGGTGTAGATGTTCCTATACCAACTTTACCGTTTTTTAAGACGGTTAAAGCGTTCCTTCTTTCTAGGTTTCCAAAATAATCTTCACCACCACGCCCAATCTCAAATAGAGGATCTGAAGCAACCCAATCTGTGGCATTACCTCCACCAACATTAAATCTTCCAATAGCTAAAGAAGCATAACTTGAAGCTGTGGAAGCAGATCCAATAGCTGTGGAAGCAGTTCCTGACGCTGTGGAAGCAGATCCAATAGCTGTGGAAGCAGTTCCTGACGCTGTGGTACCAGATCCAATAGCTGTGGATTTATATCCTGAAGCTGTAGTGCGATATCCCATAGCTGTGGAAACAACTCCTGAAGCTTTTGTATAAAATCCCAGAGCCATAGAATAATCTCCAGTAGCTCCAGAATTTGGAAAAGCAAATATTCCACCATCATTTTCACTAAAATCAATTGCTCCTTGACCAATGTTCCCGAAATTAGATGGGTTTCTTCCTTTCAATCGCCAACCTATACCATTACCTTCATCAAGAGCTTCGAGTCCCGTCACGTTGGCAGCAACCGTTGCTGTTTTTGAATTTATAGCATAAGGCACCGTTTTAAACTCGGTAGTCCCCATATCTACCAAACCAGATCCTGCATTTATTTTTGTATTTAAAAAGGTCGTATCGCTTGCCCAATCGATAGTTGCAAACGTGCCACTTACTGGTGTGCCTTCACCAACATTTACTATAATAAGGCCGTTGGCATCTGTAGTTGGTGCATGGGTTTCTTGGTATACATTGGTTTGATCAACACCTTGTAGAATTGTAAATTGTACGGATATTAAATCGTTGGTGATAACATTACCAAAGTTATCTTTGATAATGGCCTTGTAGTTGATGCCGTTTTGCGCAAAACCAAGTGTTGCGAGTAATAAGGTTAAACTAAGAGTGATAAGTGATTTCATAGTGGTTACTGTTTATGCATTTATCTTTAGTGAGATAAAAACATAGGATGTTAACACCATCCATAAAAAATAATAAATATTTTCTTTACTAATTATATATCAGTGTTTTAAATTATTTTATTGATC
Source organism: Winogradskyella helgolandensis (assembly GCF_013404085.1). Classification (NCBI taxonomy): domain Bacteria; kingdom Pseudomonadati; phylum Bacteroidota; class Flavobacteriia; order Flavobacteriales; family Flavobacteriaceae; genus Winogradskyella; species Winogradskyella helgolandensis. The sequence continues at coordinate 3,641,732 of NZ_JABFHO010000001.1, forward strand.
TACTGTTTTAAGCATGGCCTCCAACTTTTCAACACGCGTATCCAGAGTTTTTAGTTGGTTTAATTCTGCTGTAAGGGTATCAATTTTGGAATCTTGGGTGTTAATGGTTTTAGATTGAGCATCAATAATCTCTTGTTGCTCTTTGATGGCCTTAATCAGCACAGGAATTAACTCCGTATAGCTAACGCTTAACGTTTTATCCTCGTCATCTGCAATATGTACTATGTTTTCAAGTATAGGTTGTACCTCTTGCGCAATCAAACCAAGTGATTTATGGTCTTGTTCTCTATTTTTCCAATTGTATTCTACAGGATTTAATTCTAAAATGGTTTCTAAACCATAAGGTAATGGCGTAATATCTTTTTTAAGACGTCTGTCGCTACTATGCACTACCACACCTCCAACTCTAACATCACCACCATCTTGTTGTAAAAAAAGTGTTGAAATTGCTCCATTATTTCTTGCTATAATTTCATTTTGGTCAAAAACAATGTTAGTTCCTGTTACTTCACCTATAACCATATATCCTGAATTGTTAGTATAACTAGCGTCAGATCCGTTAGTAATATGTAAATAAGTGCTTGGTGTGGATGTTCCTATACCAACTTTACCGTTTTTTAAAATAGTTAAAGCATTGCTATGCGAAGAAAATGTGCCAACACCAACTTCAAAAAGAGGATCTGAAGTAACCCAAGATGTGGCATTACCGCCACCCACATTATATCTTCCAATAGCTAAAGAAGCATAACTTGAAGCTGTCGTACCAGATCCAATAGCTGTGGAAGCAATTCCTGACGCTGTTGTGTAAGATCCCATAGCTGTGGAAAAACCTCCCGAAGCTGTTGTGTAACTTCCCATAGCTATAGATTGATATCCTGAAGCTCTTGTACCATATCCCATAGCTGTGGAATATCCTCCAGTAGCTCCAGCATTTGAAATAGGAAATGTTCCACCATTTTCACTAAAATCAATTGCTCCTTCACCAATGTTCCCAAAATTATCTGGGTTTCTTCCTTTCAATCGCCAGCCTATGCCATTGCCTTCATCAATGGCTTCGAGACCAATAGATATTAATTTGGTATCTGCATACTCTTTGGTAATTAATGCTTTGGGATCTGTTATTTCGGCTAAATCAAAGCTTGGCGCTGTTATGGTTCCGTTTTTTAAAACCGTTAAGGCGTTTGTTCTTGCTGTATTACTAGAACCATTTCCAATTTCAAATAAGGGATCTGTAACTACCCAGCTTAATGCATCACCACCACCAACATTAAACCTACCAAGTGCTGTAGAACTAACTGATTGTGCTATCGTGCTTGTTCCCATGGCTGAAGAAGCATATCCAGACGCTATAGAATATGATCCCATAGCCATTGAAGAACTCCCTGAAGCCTCTGAATGATTCCCCATAGCTGTAGAAAAACCTCCCGAAGCCGTAGACCATGATCCCATAGCTGTAGAAGCACCTCCTGAAGCCGTAGAAGATGACCCCATAGCTGTAGAAGAACCTCCCGAAGCCGTAGACGATGACCCCATAGCTGTAGAAGCACTTCCTGAAGCCAATGTTTTATAGCCCATGGCACTAGCATAATCTCCTGATGCTTCTGTTTCAAGTCCCATGGAGGTAGAAGCCTGACCTGATGCAATTGAAACACGCCCCATGGCAAGAGCATAATCTCCAGATGCTTCTGTTTCAAGTCCCATGGAGGTAGAGATCTGACCTGATGCTATTGTAGATTGCCCCATCGCTACCGAACTTTGACCTGATGCTTCTGTATAATCCCCCATTACTGTAGAACCTTGACCCGATGCTATTGTAAAAATTCCCATAGCTGTAGAACCATAATTAGAGGCTATAGTATTATAACCCAAAGCTGTAGCGTAATCTTGGGATGCTGTAGTATTGTATCCTGTGGCTGTAGAAGCCTGTCCAGATGCTATTGGATTAAAACCCATAGCTATAGCATAATCTCCAGATGCTTTAGCATTATGTCCCATAGCAATAGAAGAAGTTCCAGAAGCCTCTGAATAATACCCAGTAGCCATAGATTCATTCCCAGAGGCTGTTGTTTCTCTCCCCATGGCCGTGGAAAGAAATCCAGTAGCACCCATAGTTGTGCTTGGAGTATAACTAACACTCATGTCTACAGCATTTGCACCAATATCACCATAGTTATTGGAGTCTCGTCCCTTCAACCTCCAGCCTGTTCCATTGCCTTCAATAATAGCTTCAAGACCAGTTACGTTTGTTGCAGTTTTTGCATTTATGGCATAAGGCACCGTTTTAAACTCGGTAGTCCCCATATCTACCATACCAGATCCAGTATTTATTTTTGTATTTAAAAAGGTCGTATCGCTTGCCCAATCGATGGTTGCAAACGTGCCACTTACTGGTGTGCCTTCACCAATATTTACTATAATAAGGCCGTTGGCATCTGTAGTTGGTGTATGGGTTTCTTTATACACACTAGTTTGTGCCACACCTTGTAGAATTGTAAATTGTACGGATATTAAATCGTTGGCGATAACATTACCAGAGTTATCTTTGATAATAGCTTTATAGTTGATGCCGTTTTGTGCAAAACCGAGTGTTGCGAGTAATAAGGTTAAACTAAGAGTAATAAGTGATTTCATAGTGGTTACTGTTTATGCATTTACCTTTAGTGAGATAAAAACATAGGATGTTAACACCATCTATAAAAAAATAATAAGGATTTTCTTTACTCGCTGTACATCAGCGTTTTAAATTATTTTATTGATCTACTGTTTTTAGCATGGCCTCTAACACTACTCTAATTCAAAAGTTGATGCCTTAATTGTGCCTTTGCATATTGTAAAAAGTATAGTGGGCTCTATAGTGTTTTTAATTCCCAATTCGATAAATTGAATACACTTTACCTAATTAGGCACCACCAATATTTCTACGCGCCTGTTCTTACTTCTATGTTCATCCGAATCATTTTCTACTATAGGTTTGGATTCTCCATAGCCTATTTCTTGCCATTTAAATTGGCTACTTGGTATTAATTGTCTTAATGCCTTAGATACACTTTGAGCACGTGCTAGTGACAATGCTTTATTGGTTGATTCACTGCCCACATCATCGGTATGACCTTCAACGATTACTTTTCCTTTTTTGAGTACAGTGATACTATTTACTAATTCTTTTAAGGCCGAAACTCCTTCTGGTTTTAATTCGCTTTTACCAGAATCAAACAATACTTGGCTATCTAAATTTAAACGCATGGCCGCACCAATAGCGGCAATAGCATCTATATCAGCTCCGGGAAGTGCACTTTCCTCTTTAAGATCTTTTAACCGCACGTAGTAGAAAAGGTCTCCTTGTTTTACAAAAGGACCTATATCTACTTCAGCAGTTCCTCCATCAATCTTACCCACTTTAATCCAGTTTTTTCCGTCTTTTGAAATTTCGAGATCGGTTGGTTCTATTTGTCCAATTTCAAAAATGTATAAGTCAGGACCATTTACATTGGTTAAAGCATTGTCTTCAAATTGTACTGTTAATGTACCCGCTAATCCTAAACTGTAAACTCCGGTTATATCCTCAATATCATAACCTTGAATCACATCTGGTTCACCAAGCACACTATTAACTTGTTGGGACAAGAGTTTCGGATGGTTAAACTTCACCACTTTATCGGCAAACGAGAGTTTTCCTAGAGGTAGATAGACCGCCGTTTTCTGAGAACTTATATAGGTTGTTCCAACGTCGTCTCCAAAATATAAATCAGGATTGAGTTGCTGAAATTCCTTCTTTGCTGCGGCTGCCTTACGAACAATCTGATTGCCATATGTTTTAACTGTTTTTTTTCGATACGCTATGGCGCGTTGATATTTGGGACTGGCTTTCAATTTTCCAGAAGCAATGTCTTTTTCCGTCTTATCTAGTTCTGCTAACAATTCCGTAGCCTCTTTATCACTGTGCATTTGAGAGGAAAGTTTACGCAATGACTCCATCTTTTCCTCTTCTTCTGGACTTGACTTAATTTCGTTTTTTCGTTCTACATCATTTAATACCTGCTGTCCTTCTTTTAAATTTAACTGCGACATGATGTTGGTACCAGCTAACGAATCAATCAATTTTAATTTTTCTAAAGTCGCTTCTGGTCCAGATTCTGCTTGAACTAAAAGAATAGCTTCTTCTAGTGAAACTCCTGTAGGTGTATTTTTTGAAGTCAACTGTTCTTTAGAAATTTCACCTTTTGTAAGGGTTTCGACTTCTTCGTTTTGTGCTTCTAGCCGCTCTTTCATAGCCTGTTGTGCAAGTATTTTGAGGCTATCTGGATTGTTAATAAGCTTTTCCATGGACTCACGAGACACGCCACTTTCTTCTAACATATCGAGTATTGTTTCGGTATCTAATTGAAAATCTGCTTCACCTTTTTTTTCTGAGGCTTCAAGCATACCCTTGCCCATATTAAACAGGTCATTTAATTCTGATTTAGTAGTGCGATCTGAAGAATTATTTGAGTGCGTTTTCGTCGTCTGAGAGTCTGAACTTGTTTGAGACTTAGAACTCACTTGGGTATCATTTTTTTTAGATTCACCTGATGTGTTACCACACGAATAAATCATCAATACTATTAAAAGAAAACTTAGCTTTTTCATAATTATTTTTATTTAACGATGGTACCTCATTTCTACAAAATTGTAGAACATTACGCCAAATCTATCATACCAATCTTCTAAGCCATGAGCACGCTCGCAGGCATCTAAAGCCATTAAGCTATCATGGAAGGATTCTAACATTTCCACACGTTTTAAATCATAGGCTTTATCAACTTCTTCAATGCTTCGCATAATCCCTCTTCGCTGAGATTGCCATACAATACCTACTACGCCGTGATAACCCGATGTATTATCTCCTAAAGCAACAGCTGCATCTGTGTAGGCTTTAGAACAATTGTAAATGGTTTGAAGTTTTTCTAAGTTATACCGGGTTCTATTAAATTCGGCACGAGCAGATCTAAAACAATCTGCACAAGCATTTTCTTCATCATTGCAAAAAGATGGAATTCGCGGTTGCCCTGGAGGCGTACCTGAGCCTAAACAAGAGCCTAAATTTCTATAGGCATTGGCAAAGTCTTCCAAAGCCTTCTCCGTTTCAAATGCTTTGTTTATGGTATTTATTTGTGAATCAATATGCCCATTAATTGTTGCATTTACAGAATTTCTTTCTCTTCTATGAAATATTTCTGTTTCTAAATTAGATTCTCTGGCACGTTCAATGCCAACTGTTTGTCCATAACTTAAAGTTGATACTCCATGTATTGCAAGTAAAAGAAGTAAGAGCATGTTTTTTTTTCTACTCATTAATTTTCCTGCTAGTAATCCTACAACTAATAAAAGCACACCGATAATTATAAATATCCAAAGGTTGCTTTCCACCGTTTTGGCAGAATCCACTTTTCCCACTGGAGTTTCTATATCCAAATCTTTTTCTGTCGCCTTAACAAAGGGGGAACCCAAATAATTTTTAACCTCAGGGCTTGCATTAACTACTACAGTATATGGAATGTCATAAGCTTCTTCCGATGACACTGTAAATCCGATATCCTGATAGCTTCGAACTTTAAAGTTGATATAACCATCTTTAGAAGTAGCAGTTTTTTGCGTTTCTTCTACATTACTCCATGTGTTGAAAACAATATCCGCACTTAAATTAGATTTGGCATCATTAGCAAAAATGAAAATATCTACATATTGAAAAACGTCATGTCCCTTTACAAAATGATAATTTATAGAGTCTTTCATTAACGTTGTACTCCCCTCTAGATACTTTGCGCCTTTATATTTGGGGTGTTCGGTGAGTTCTAATTTTGTAGGTTTTATCTTTTTATCTAAGGTAAATGGTTGCGCAAAACCAACATAGCTAAAAGCGACAAACAAAAATGTGATTATAGTTTTCATAGTGGTGGTGTTTTTTTAGTAATTATTTATTACCAAATGCTTTATCGAGATCTGAATAGCCTACACCACTAAATTTCAATGATGTAAAAGATATTACCGCCATAGATTGGTCTTCTAGTTTGCCTTCCTCAAAACGGATTTTCATATTTGAAACCTCAGCAGTTCCTGAAGCTGCAGTAGCATTAGATAAATCTATGACTCCTGAAATTGCGCTACCTGGTAAACGTTTCCCTCCTTCATTAAGTAATTGGTACATGGCACTCATTGTACCACCTCCTTTTTTTGGAGTCTTTAATATGGCTGTAACTTGTTCTAACTTTTTAGTGTCTGCATCGTAAAACAACTGCACACTTTCTGAGCCTTTATCGAGTTTCTTGGTAAACGTCATTATTGCTGTTCGCTTTTTTGTTTTTGGATGTGTATCAACAATACCTGAAGCTTTAGTATAAGACCAATCTTTGCCGTTAATTTCGCATAGAAAGATGCCGTTACTTGAGGTTTTACTTTGAGTTGGTGTTTCTTTAGTTACGACTTCCGAAGTTGCTTTTTCGGTAATTTCGCTTTGTTCTAATGAATTAGTTTCATTGCTCTCTTTACATGATGTTAGAGTGATAATAAAGACTATTAATAATGTGTATCGTTTCATGATTTTATTTTTATTGGTTATTGGCTTCTATTTTTTCTACTCTTGAAATAAGATTATTAACCGTATTTTCTAGAGTTGAATTATCTGTTGACAACGTTTCTATTTTTGAGTTTTGTGTGTTTATAACACCTTGTTGCTCTTGTAATGCTTTTATAAGAATGGGAATCAGCTCCGTATAAGACAAAGTGATTAAATCTGATTCTTCAACATAAGTGGTAATACTTGGAAAGATCTTTTGTACTTCTTGTGAGATTAAACCTAGATTCCGCTTGGTGTCAGTTTGGTCCTTCATTAAGTAACTCACAGGATTTAGTTGCATCACTTTATTGAGTGTACCATTTTCTAAAACGGTAATGTCTTTTTTGGTACGTCTATCGGAAATTGAAGAATAATTACCTGTAGATTCACTAAAGAAACCACGATAGTTTCCATTTCTATACATGGATAAGCCTCCATTAGGTCGCGTTTCTAGTCTCCATGAAGATGTGGCGTCTGATGCATTTTGGATTGTTAATGGACCTTCTAAAATGCCATTATCATCGACTAATAAATAACGAGTATCGCCATATTCTTTTGTAATTAATGCTTTATCTCCCGCGATATTAATTAGAGAGATACTGAAAGAAGGTGCCGTAATGGTGCCATTTTTTAAAACAGTTAAGGCGTTATTTCTTGCCCCATCACTTGTACCATTTCCTATTTCAAATAATGGATCTTCTGCTAACCAATGTGTGTCTCCATCATTATCAGTTCCGACATTATCAGTAAAACCACCTGTATTAAATCGACCTATCGCTGTAACATTAAAAGATTCAGCTTTTGTTTCATATCCAAAGGCGGTAGATGCTTCGGCTAATGCATCTGTTTTAAAGCCCATAGCCGTAGAATACTGTCCATGTGCATTTGTGAAATATCCACTAGCAAATGCATAATCGTTAGTTGCCTCAGTATCTCTTCCCATTGCCGTTGCTCCAGTACCTTGAGCTCTCGTGTTGTGTCCTGAAGCAAAAGAGTAAAGACCTATGTAATTTATTTCTTCTTCATGAAAATAATCATAGTAAGTTCCTGTATTCCAATACACACTAGAGGGACCAGTGTTTAATGTACCTACCCTAAAAGCGTGGCGATCTGGTAACCACATAAGTTTATCCCCTGATCCTATAGTATCTTGCCCAAATATCACACGTTTATTATTTCCGACATGAAAGTTTGCTTTTGGAGTAACTCCGACACCTACACCTACTTGTCCGTTGCCAGTTATGGTCATGACCTCACCGCTTCTATCGTTCCTGAAATTCAATCGGTCGTTCCTTCCTTCTTCATTTGTTGCAATATATCCGGCTATTGTCCATTGGACATCCTCACTATTATTGTTGTTTTTAAAATTGAGACGTGCATAATCGTTTTCTTCTTCATTTAACAAAATATGGGGATTAGACAATGAACTATCATGAGACAATTCTAACATACCATTTGGACTATCAGTACCTATGCCAATAGTACCATCGCTATAGTATAAGTCATTTTCATTTTTTTTCCAGTAGCCATCTGCAGAAGTTAACGCATTAATGGCATAAGGTACTGTCTTAAATTCTGTAGTTCCCATATCTACTAAACCTAAACCCGTATTGACTTGTACATTAAAAAAATGAGAATCACTTCCCCAATTAATATCAGAAAATGTTCCCGAAATTGGTGTGCCTTCTCCAATGTTGACAATAACAATCCCATTAGCATCAGTAGTTGATGAATGGGTTTCTTTATATACATTGGTTTGCGCTACGCCTTCTAAAATGCTAAACTCAATTTGAATTAGATCATTAGCAACGACATTACCGAGGTCATCTTTAATAACCGCCTTATAATTAATGCCTTGTTGAGCAAAAGTTGATATGGAAATCAAAATAGTAATGAGTAAAATAATTTTGGTTTTCATGAATTGATTTTTTTAATTAGTTGACTTAGATTCCATAAGATTTAAGCGTGTTGATAATGCTTCAATTAATTTATCTTGAACAATATCTTTCTTGGTTTGAGATTCAATAGTTTTGTTTTGACCATCAATAATATTTTGTTGCTCTTGCAATGCTTTTATAAGAATGGGAATCAGCTCCGTATAAGACAAAGTGATTAAGTCTGATTCTTCAACATACGAGGTAATACTTGGAAAGATCTTTTGTACTTCTTGAGATATTAAACCTAAGTTACGCTTGGTATCCGTTTGGTCTTTCATTAGGTAACTTACAGGGTTGAGCTGCATCACTTTATGGAGTGTGCCGTTTTCTATGGCTGTAATGTCTCTTTTTAACCGTCTATCAGAGATTGATGAATAAACACCTGTAGATTCACTAAAATAACCGCGATAATCACCATTTCTATATAATGACAAATTGCCATTAGGTCGCGTTTCTAATCGCCATGAGGAAGTGTCGTCTGATGCGTTTTGAATTGTTAAAGAGCCATCAACATTAACGTTTCCATCCGACAATAGAAAATTAGTATCAGCATACTCTTTAGTGATTAAAGCTTTATCATCTATGATTTCCGATAAGTCGAAACTTGGCGCAGTGATGCTACCATTTTTTAAAACAATTAATGCATCATTCCTATGAAAGGTGCCTTGCCAATAACCATTACCAATTACAAATAGCCGATCATTTGAATTCCATTCAGACACACTATTCGGAGTATAATTTGTATTAAACAAGCCTAAAGCTATTTCTCCGTAAGATAATGCTTTAGAAGACGGCCCTATAGCTGTTGAGTATTGTCCTTTTGATTCCGAATCATAACCAATAGCTGTTGAAAATTCTCCTACTGATCTCGAGTAATAACCAATAGCAGATGAAAATTCACCAGAAGCAATAGAACCATTACCTAATGCAGTTGAAGCAAAACCAGAAGCTGTATTTCTATGTCCTGACGCAAAAGAATGACGACCAGTCGCACCGCGTGTCGTGGAATTAGAACCACTATAACTTAAATCTACTGCATTTTCACCTAAATTTCCGTACAAAGCAGAATTTTGGCCAATTAATCGCCAGCCATAAATTGGCTGTCCGGTAGCAGAGTCTGTGCTGTCCGTAACTTTTTCTAAACCACTTACATTTGCCGCACTAAAGGCATAAGGTACAGCCATAAATTCTGTAGCATCAAAATTTATGGTACCACCATTATAAGTTATTGTGGTTTGTAAAAAATGTTGATTGGCACTCCAATTTATATCCGCAAAAACACCAATACTCGGCGTTGTATCTGTACCAATATTTAGAATAACTAATCCATTAGTATCCGTAGTATAATTATGGTCTTCTTGATATATTATGGTACCAGTTGTTGAATTTTCAAGTATACTAAATTGCACGTTCATAAATGTATTTGCAAGTACATTGTCATTGGAATCCTTTAATAACGCTTTGTAGTTAATGCCTTGTTGGGCAAAACTTATACTTGAAATGATTAATGCAATTAATAATTTAAATGCTTTCATAATGCTAGGTTTTATTGTTTTTAACTTTCTCCTAATTATAATTTATACAGAACGAATTGAAAAGTTGTTGGTGTTAAAGAACCAGAACTATTAAAAACACGAACTTCCAGTTTGTTATTTAAATAAGTTAATGTTGAAAACCGAGGATTACCACCGTAAGGTACTATGGTACAAGCACTATTAAATACAGTTAAGTTTTCGTTATCAACGGTTATTTTGATGACACCAGAACTTATGGTAGCAGAAAAGTTTCCAGTACCACTTAATACATTTGCATTAGACTCTACTGTACCATAAGCAATTGGAACTAAATTTGAAGTGGAATTTATATAGTTAGAATCTGCAAATTCTTTAGTAATTAAAGCTTTGTCATCTGTTATTTCTGATATATCAAAACTTGGTGCTGTAATTGTCCCATTTTTTAAAACAACTAGCGCATTACTTCTTAAATAACCACCGTCATAGAACCCATTTCCAATAACAAAAAGACGGTCATTAGCATCCCAATTAGATATATTGTTTGGTGTAGATTCTGTACTATAAAGTCCTATAACAGTTTCTCCGTATGAAGATGCACTATTGAGTCTTCCCATTGCAGTGGAATAATCTCCTGAAGCATTATTTACAGAACCCAAAGCTATTGAATAATCTCCTAAAGCGCTATTAGAAGAGCCTATAGCGGTGGAGTAATCTCCTGAAGATACTGTCGCATAACCTAAAGCGGTAGAATAATCTCCTGAGGAAAATGTCCTGTTCCCAATTGCTGTTGAAAAATCCCCCGTAGCTCCATAAAATGATGTAAAACCTGTATAACTTAGATCCACAGCATTGTCTCCAATATTGCCGTAATGATCTGGGTTTCTTCCTACTAATCTCCATCCTGTGTTTCCACCTTCTATTATTTGCTCTAAACCAGAACCTATAAGATTTGAGTCTGCGTATTCTTTAGTTATCAATGCTTTATCATCCGTAATTTCAGAAATATCAAAACTTGGTGCTGTGATTGTCCCATTTTTTAAAACGGTTAAGGCATTTTCTCGCAATAGATTGGTTCCTATACCAATTTCAAACATAGGATCAGTTGGGATATCCATCAATGGATCCCCACCTCCAACATTCCATTTTCCGATTGCGGTTGAATTTCTAGCTTCGGCTATTGTAAAATAACCTATCGCTGTGGAAAGTGAGCCTGAGGCATGTGTGGCATAACCCATTGCTGTAGAATAACTTTCTGAGGCCCTTGTATTACCACCAGTTGTAAAGGCATATTTCCCAGTTGCACCCCATGAATCTGAAACTATTGTATGTTGGCTTAAATCCACAGCATTGACCCCAATATTCCCATAAGAATCTGGGTTTTGTCCTATTAACCTCCATCCATAATATGGAAGTCCTGTATCGGGACTTACACTTTCAGTAATTTTTTCTAAACCACTAACATTTGCAGCACTTAAAGCATACGGCACAGCCATAAATTGCGTGGTAGACACATCTACTAATCCATCACCAATATCAATTTGTATATTTAGCCAATGCTCATCATTTCCCCAACTTATATCTGAAAAAACATCTGATGTGTTACCATCACCTATTGTACTAATTAAAATACCATTAGCATCTGTTGATGCATTAGTATGTGTTTCTTGATATACTTGATTAATTAATGCGGCACCTTCATAAATTGTAAATTGTACATCTATAATGTTAGTATTTATAAGTGTATTACCGTTATCATCTTTAATTAAAGCTTTGTAATTGATGCCTTGTTGTGCAAAGCTTGAAACTGATATAAATAACGTAACGACTAATGCGATTATAATTTTTTTCATGTTCTTGTTTTTAATGATTACACAAATAATAAACTTGACTATTTAGAAATCAAATCATTAAATCAACACCGACACCGCTGATTTCTAAAATTTCATCAGCAGAAACACGTTCACCAACTATTTTCAATGACATACATAAACCGTATTTAACACTTTTAGCTGGCCCAAACGAGAAGCCATGCATTCGATCTGGTCCCCAAAGTTTCTGATTACTTTTGTGAAAAATGCGTTCATTAGCATCCCATAATTCCACATCCGAAATATGGAAACTGACATTTGTAGAAGAACATTTAACCAATATTTTTGAGACTTTTGCTCTAACATTATTAGCAATAACTGGAGTAGGTATTGTAAAATGCACCCAAAATTCTCCATTTTTACTTTTAGCTTTTGTGCCACTATCCCAAATCGTAAAAACAGCACCACCAGAGGTAGAAACCATAGTCGCTGCAGCCTCGCCTGGTAGTATTATTGAAGTCCCCTCGAATTTAGATCCCGTCCTTACTCCTCTCAAATAACCTGCAGTAAGTGGAGCTCGAATTTTTCCAATTAATTTACTTCCAAAAGATATAGCGTCTTTTCCATCATGGAATCTACCTTCCATTTTTCCCTCACTACCATGTGTCCACATGGCATATAAATTTGAGCTATTATCATTACTACTATTACTAGCATTAAGCCTATTTGTAAATAACAATCCTACTGTTCCGAAAGCAGCTCCTTTTAATAGTTTATCTAAAAATTTTCTTCTATTAGTTTGATTTGTTGTATTCATGTCTAGTTCTTTTTTTAATTACTGTATTTAAATATTATATATCGGATAAGTCATCAATTGAATTCTTAGTGCTTTAGTTTTATAACATATGTTAACTCGTATATGGCTATTTTTTAAAAGTGGTTGTTTTTATAACTTTGTTTTTATGTGTAATTTTCAAAGTATATATACCAGTTTCTAAATGGTTAACATTGAGATAAATTTGATACTCAGGGAAGTGATCTATTTCACCTTTAATGCTGTTTTTTTTTTTAACCATTAGAACGATATTACTACTGCAGGGAAGAAGTATGTAGTAAATGTAGAATGTAAGTTGTGAGAAGGATATTACTTATGTAACAATTGTTATGATTATTGTAACATGCTAGCTATAGCAAGAGATATAAGAGCTATTAAAGTGACTTTATTTAGGATTAATTGGATAAACCCGTCAAGACCGCTTGCTTCAACATGTGCAATACGAGACATTTAGAGCCAAGAACCGAATCAAAAAAGTGAAGATGGCAACAATATTTATATGAAATGTAAACCTAGTACTTCAAATCGCTTAAAGTGACGTTAAAATTAACCATGGTTTGAAAATTCAGTTGGTGTGCAATTATAAGCGTCTTTAAAACATTTGGTGAAATAGGAGTGATCATTAAAACCTACGGAATAACCCACTTCTGACATATTAATATCAGAGGACTTTAATATTTTTGCTGCCAGCTTAAGCCGTTGAGAACGGATAAATTCTGATGCCGTAAGTCCCGTTAACGCTTTTAGCTTTCTGTGTAATTGCATACGGCTCATACCAATAGCCTCTGAAAATTCGGTGACATTAAAAGAAGGATCTATGAGGTTTTTCTCTAAAATGGTCTCCACTTTTTTAAGAAATTTTTCATCTAAATTAGTCACCGCAATATCTTTAGGTAATAAGACCAATTCTTGACTGTAACGTAATTGTAGTTGTCGCCTAGATTCAATTAATTTTTCAACTTTAAGAACCAATAGTTTTTTATTGAAAGGCTTGATTGTATAATCGTCTGCACCAGTTTCAACCCCTTCAAACTGACTTTCAACTTCTGCTTTTGCTGTGAGCAGTATAATTGGAATGTGCGCAGAACGTTCGTCATTTTTTAATTCTTTGGTTAAAGTGATGCCATCCTTTTCTGGCATCATAATATCCGAAATAATCAAATCGGGAATGTGCTCTAATGCCAAATCAACTCCTATTTTGCCATTAGACGCAACTATGACATTATACTGTTCTTCAAAAATTTGTTTTAGCAGGTTCCGTAAGTCATCATTGTCTTCAACAATCAATAAGATTGGTAAATTACCACTTGTGAATTTTTCTTCATCTTCGATTGTAGAACTCGTAAATAATGGTATTTCTGGCTGAACTTTATCGGTTGAAGCTTCAGCTACGATAGATTCTTTTTTAAAGTTGTTTTTATCAATGCATAGACTCAACTTAAATAAAGTCTCCTCGTTAGGTATGCTTGAAACTTCTATGGTTCCTTTATGCAATTCAACCAGCTCTCTAACTAATGCTAGACCAATTCCTGAGCCTTGATTTTGCTCATTCGTTTGGTAAAATCGCTCGAAGATGTTTTTTAATTCGTGAGCTGTCAGACCTTTGCCTGTGTTTTTAACCTCTATACACAGATTCTTGTTATCTACATAGGCCTTACAAGTAACTGTTCCTCCCTCGCCTGTGTATTTTATTGCATTTGATAATAGATTGACTGTAATCTTTTCAATAGCATCTTTATCGAACCATACAGTTTCTTCATCTTGCTCTATATTTATCACATAGATAATGTGTTTTTGCTTGGCATGATAGGAAAAAGAATCACTTAATGCAGAAATTAACTGAAGTACATTCCCCTTCTGTAGCTGTAATTTTAAATGACCTGCATCAATTTTAGACAAGTCGAGCAACTGATTAACGAGTTCTAAAAGACGTTCAGAATTTTGTTTGGCAATTGTAAATTGTTGACGTTTTTTGTCTGAAATAGAATCGTCTGCTAAAACATCATTAATAGGACTAGATATTAAGGTTAATGGTGTCCGAAACTCATGCGAAATATTAGCAAAGAAGTTTGATTTTAAAACATCTAACTCTTTTAATTTTGTATTTGTTTTTTGACGATTTCGATAGAGAAAAAACAGAAACAATCCAGCAAGAGAAAGAATACTTATACCTCCCAAAAGCAGATTTTTTTGGTTCTTATTGTGTTGTTCTTCAATCTCTTTTTGCGATTTTAACAAGGCTATTTCTTGCTCCTTCTTTTCCGTCTGGTATTTAGTTTCGAGCTCAGACACATTTTCTTTATTAAACGCAGTCTGAATTTGAATTAGGTAATGTCTAGCCTTTTCTGAAGCTTCAAAAGCTTTTTGGTAGTCTCCGAGATTAGAATAAACACTAGCTAGAATTTCTTGAATCTTATGGTTATGTTCTTCACGTACAAAATAAGCATTCTCCATCAACGCTTGAGAGGTATTGAGGTGAGCTAATGCTGTTCTGGGGTTATTGTTATTATTATAAAACTCTGCAATTTTATAATTAGATATGGCTTGCATTAAGGTATCTGTGGTTTTATAAATAGCTACTAACTCCTTCTTATAATAATGTAAGGCCGAATCTTTTTTATTTTCTCTATCATATAGATTTGCTAATCCATTATAGATTAAAGATTTTCTAAGTTGATTATCCGTAAATTTAGAATCGACATATCCTGTATTTAAAAGTGCTTTCTGATAATTAGCAATAGCTTTTTCAGGTTCTTTTCTTTGAACATGCATATAGGCCATTTTTTCGTACAGAATAGCAGCTGGAACATTAAGGTAATAAGCATTATAAAATTTAAGACTGTCCTTACTAATATTTAAACCTTCATTTACTAATTGCAGACCGTCTTTGATATTTTTATTCATCTGAGCGAAAAAACTAGTATCATTTGCAGTTCGTGAATCATATAAGATATTGATAATATTCACTTTATTCATAGCTGCTAAAAAGATGTCATCATTTCTCTTTTCTAAAAGTGAGTCTAATTTTAGAAAATGAACTAGAGCACGTTCATCTTTAGTTCTATTATAAAACAGGCTGCCTCTTACATAATATAGATTTTTTAAAAACTTCCACTGTTTGTTCTTAATAGCAATAGGTTCAGATTCTGATAAATACACCAATGCTTTTTCTAAATCAGGTTCGTAATAACTTAAGGTGCCTACAATTTCTACTTGTAATGAATCTGCTTTGAGTTGTTTGGCTAAATCATAACTGATTTTAGCATAATGATAACTACTATCGATTTGGCCTTCTTCAGAAAACGTTTTGGAAGTGCGGATGAGTTTTTTTAAAGCATCTATTTCCTTTTCACTCTGCCCAACACAATACCATGGCATCAATAAGATAAATACAATCTGTCTTAAATTCATAGCATTGACAATTTAACAAATTAAATATATACAATATTATAAATATGAACGAGTTAACTCTAGAAATTATGTAACAAAATAAGTTACATTTAATATAAAATAGACTTTATTGCATTTGCCATTTTCTCAGCACGATCTTTAACTTCATCTTCCGTCCAAGACAATTTTATTAAACACGATATATTACGAGAAATATAATGATCTGATTGTTCAAAGGTTTTTGTTTGAAGATATTCTAAACCTTTTTTTACTTCTGTTGAAATTGGAAATAGAGATTTTTGATCTTTTAAATGATTCCATTCTTTAATATAGTGCCAATTGTTGTGATAGTAATTCCAACACGCATCGACACCATTTACTTTAAAAGCTTCAATCACTTTTTGTGAAGATTCAGCATCTGGTAAAAAGAAGTTCAAGAATGCATAACTTTCTTCTCCTCCATCAGGAACAGTTCTAAATGTTACACCTGGTATATCTGCTAATGCATTTCTTAAAATGGTATAATTACGTTTTTGAATGGCTATAAACTCTGGTAGACGTCTAACTTGTGCTAAGCCAACAGCCGCATGTAATTCTGAAATTCTAAAATTATAACCTAAAAACGGATGCGTTTCTGCACCTCTATCATTACCAACATGATCGTGACCATGATCGCTATAATGATCGGCATTTATATAGTACTCTTTATTATTTGTAACTACTGCTCCACCTTCACCACAGGTAATCGTCTTTACAAAATCGAAAGAAAAACATCCAAGATCTGCAATGCTTCCTAACGGTTTTCCTTTGTATGTGCCTCCTATAGCTTGACAAGCATCTTCTATAAACAATAAATTATGCGCATTACAAATGTCTTGCAAAGCATCCATATTACCCATACTTCCGCACATTTGAACGACCATAACGGCTTTTGTTTTTGGAGTAATTGCAGCTTCAACAGCTTTAGGATCTAATGTTAAGGTATCATCGATATCAACCAAAATAGGAATAGCTCCCAACATAATAATAGCCTCAAAACTTGCTACAAAGGTAAACGTTGGCATAATCACTTCATCTCCTGCCCCAACTCCTGCAGAGGCTAAGGCTACGGACACTGCCGCTGTTCCGCTAGAAACGAGTTGAACGTGCTTAGATTGAAACGTGGTTGCCAATTCGGCTTCCAATTCTTTAGCTTTCCAATGACCTTTTCGCATGCCATCAAAACCATAGCGCATTAATACTCCGTTATCTAAAACATCATTAACTTCTTTGCGTTCTAAATCGCTAAATAACTCGAATCCTGGCATAGTGAATTTTGATTTTTATTATGTTTTTTCAGTCGAAAAACAAAGATATCATTTTACATATTTCTTACAGTAAAAACTATTATAATTCTATAACGGTTTTTGAAATAGGTTGTCTTACTTTTTTAAAATCGGCAAACATATCGTCATCAGCTCTATATCCAACTGGAAGCAATAAAACAGAACTTAAACCGTGTTTTTCCAATTCTAATTTTTTATCTAATGCTTTAGGTATAAAACCTTCCATCGGACAACTATCGATACCTTCAACTGCACAAACCGTCATTAAATTACCTAAAGCAATATAAGCTTGCTGTGTTGCCCAACCTACCCTTTTGTCGGTTTGCATACCTTCAATTGTAGATTTCATTTGTTCTTTAAAAGGTTCAAGAATAGCATCTGGTGTATTGCGTATCGCTTTTATCGTTTCAAAATGATTATTAACATCCTTACTGTTAATTTCGGTTTGAATACATAAGACCAATAAATGAGAAGCGTCTACAACTTGACGTTGGCCATAAGCAACTTCAACTAACCGTTCTCGTGCTATTTTATCTTCAACAATGACTAACTTTAAAGTTTGTAAACCATATGACAACGCCGTTAAATTGAAAGCTTCCTTTAGCGTATCTAACTTTTCCTTTGAAAGTGTTTTAGTAGCATCAAATTTTTTGGTTGCGTACCTCCATTTCAATTGTTCTATGATGGACATTTATTCTTATTTTTTTCAAAAATACATAATATATCTTTGGATTAATGTGTTGAAACAACAACTCCTCTTTTAAAATAAAAAAGCTGAATATCCCTTAAAGACATTCAGCTTTTCATATAAATTACTTTTAAATTAAAACTATCGTTTCAACGTAAAATTCGCTCTAAATTCTTTACGTATACCACTACTGGGCTCATCGTACTCTACTGAAAACCAATAATCACTTGTTGGCAGCGCATTACCGTTAAATGTTCCGTTCCAACCTTCTCCATCTGGACTTAGTTGCTTTAATAACTTGCCGTAACGGTTAAATATGTAAATAATAGCATTACTTCCAATACCTTCTATATTCCACGTGTCATTATTGCCATCTCCATTTGGTGTAAAATACAATGGATAATCGATAACAAAAATTGATTCAGTGGTGATTCCACAACCGTTTTTGTCCCTTGCTGTGATTTCATGTTCTCCTGTAGACACATTAGCAAATATACCTTCATCTTGCCAAGGTCCTCCATCTAAACTGTATTCATAAATACCAAATCCAGTAGCGACAGCTTCCAAAACATGATTATCAGCAAAGGCTTGTGTCATTAGTGAAACTGTTAAGCTTGGTGGTTCACTTTCTATAACTACTGTCGAATCATCATTTTCACAACCTGTAATCAAGTTCGTTATAAATACAGCATAAGTACCACCTTCTATCGGAGCCAAACTAGATCCTGTTTCACTTAAAAATGTACCTTCAAAAGTCCATATAAAACTATAATCTACTGTAGATAAACCTGTTTCTATTACTAAAGGTTCTAGTATTTCCGTTCCATTGGTATTCAAACAGAGTGTATAGGTGTCTTCTAAGTCAAACTTTGGTAATGGATTTACTTGTAATGTCAATGCGGCAACTTCATAACAGATCGATGTATCATTGCCTGTACCATCAGGTGTATTATTATCGACTCTCGCGTAAATCACTTGTGGATTAGTACTATTTTCATACAATGTTGGCAAAGAATTTACATTTAAATCTGCCTCTTCTTGTGTCGCAAAATATGTTACTATGTAATTTAGTGGATCTTGCCCATCTAAAACTTCAGCATCTCTAGTCGTTAAATCAAATTGGGCACTGTCATTAGTTGGATCGTCGTCCGTTTCCATGTTATCATCACAAGTTTCAAAAACAATAGGATCCATATTTGGATTCGCTTGTGCGGCTTCTTGAACTTCAATATTAAAACTTTGTGTACTAATAGAACACCCTGTAACCGTATTTGTAATCGTCACAAAAATTTGTTGTGGATTACTACTATTGGTATATAAACTTACCAAACCATTCATTCCGGCTTCGGCATCTGTTAAATTATCGTGATAACTCACTACAAATTGTGATGCATCTTGACCATTTAAAACTTCTTCGTCTTTAGTCGTGAGATCAAAATTATCAAAGCCATCAGTGAATAATTCACATTGAATAAAGTCCGTTACGGCGACCACTTCTGGCAATGGATGCACTTTAATTGTAAAATCTACTATGGTATAACAGTCTGTAACATCATTGGTTACTCTAACATAAATTTCTTGTTCTGAGGTATCGATATTAGTGTATTGTGTTGGGTCTGGTATAGCGTTAGTTCCCGATTCAGCATCGTCTAAACTCTCATAGTAGCGTGCAGCAACTCCAGCTTCTCCATTGAGAATTAGAATTTCATTTTCAGTTAAATCAAATACTTCTACTCCATCACCTGTATTGAAATCGTCACACAATTCTAAGTTTGGTAATTGATCACTTGGTGTTGGTGTTGGATTAGGCATAACACGAATCGTTAAGGTTACCATATCTGTACAACCTGTATCTGTGTCGGTTACAACTGCAAATAAGGTTTGTGGATTGGCTATGGCACCTGCAATGGATACATTAGTATAAGCTTCGGCATTTACAGGGTCTAATTGATTTACAGCACCTGCTAATGTTTCGTAGTAGTCAACAGACCAACTTGCTTCACCTCCTGTTATCTCATCATTTTTAACGGTTAGGTCAAAAACAGTAACTTCATCGGCTATTTCATCATCACATAATTCTAATGGTGATGGCTGAATTGCTTCTGGTGGAAGTGCTACACTAATTTCGAATGAACCGATATCAAAACAAACATTATTATCATTCTCTAAACGCACAAAAATGGTCTGTGGATTGCTAGAATTTGTAAAACTACCTGGTGTGGATATTGGATTATTTCCAGATAACGCATCTGCTTCATTAACATGATAGGTTAAACTGACATCCGTCTGACCTCCTAGTATTTCTAAATCTTTATTAGTTAAATCGAATTGCGTAAAACCATCGGCATTAGAATCACAAGTCACATACTCTGTTAATGTCACTGGTACTTGTGGTGTTTCCAAAACACGAAGCGTTAATGTTCTTGAAATATCGTAACAACCCGTAACCGTATTGGTGGCTCTGATATAAATTGTTTGCTGGTTCATCACAATATTCGTGTATGGACTTCCAAACGCATTGATACCAGTATTGGCGTCTTCTAGAGTTTCATGATAGGTTATCGCAACATCAAGCTCACCTCCTATGATATCAATGGTGCGTTCTTCTAAATTAAAATTTGTAAATCCATCGGTATCATCATCGCAGACTTCTAGATCGGCAGGTGCAGCTGGTGAAGGAATTGGGTTAACTCGTAACGTTAATGTCACCGTATTTGTACATCCTGTTGCGTTATTGGTCGCTTTTACAAATACAGTCTGTGGATTCGACGTATTTAAATACGGACTAAAAATTGGATTAGTGTTGTTGTCTGCATCTCCTTGAGTTTCAAAGAATGTTAAACCAATACCAGATTGTCCGTTTAATATATCGTCTGCCGCATCTTCTAGTATAAATGCTTCAATCTCATCTCCAGGATTATTATCATCACAAAGCACCAATGGAGCTGCTTGCACCAAAACGGGTATGGCATTAACAATCAATTCTAGAGTTGTTAACTTATAGCAACCTGAGGCATTATCTTCCACTCGAATCCAAAGCACTTGATTAAAATCATCACTATTGGTATAGTTTGTTGTATTTGTTATTGAGTTTAATCCATCTTCGGCATCCGTTTCATTCAAATAAAATGTTACGGTATACAAAGTTGGGTCTGCTAAATTCTGAAGAATCTCTGCCGTTTTACTTGTTAAATCGAACTGTCCAAAGCCATCTGCAGAACTATCATCACAAATCTCTAAGGGTTCAGGTGAGGTCGCTCCCAATTGTGGAGTTGGATTAACAAAAAGTTGTAGTGTTACAATAGAATCACAATCTGTTGCAATTGTTGAACTTTCTACGCGAGCATAAACCGTTTGCGCATTTTGTACAATATTTGAGTAAAGACCTACTATTGGGTTGACATTAATATCAGCATCTGCCATGGTTTCATGGTAACTCACTGTTAAGGTCGCATCTCCTCCTGTAATCTCATCGTCTTTAGTGGTTAAATCAAAAAGTCCATAACCATCACTATCTGGATCACAATAGTCTAAAGCAGTAGGGCTGTTTGCTACAGGAGCTTGTTCTACGACTAATTCTAACGTCGTAAAATCGTAACAACCTGTATCTATATTTTCAACGCGAACTATAATAATTTGTCCGTTACTGGTATTGGTGTATAACGTTGGTAAACTATTGGTTTCCGATTCTGCTTCAGTTAACGTCTCATAATAATTTACCGAATAATTAGGGTTACCTCCTGTGATTTCTGCAGTCTTTAAACTTAAATTAATCTGAGTTAAACCATCTGGTGTGCCATCGTCACAAACTTGTAAAGGAGTTGGTGCTATTGCTACTGGCAAAGGATTAACAATTAAGGTAAGCGTCGTAATTTCAAAACAATCTGTATTAAAATTATTTTCGGCACGAATATAAATGGTTTGTGTACTGCTCGTATTTGTATATAATCCGGAAATCGCATTCAATCTATCTTCAGCATCGGATTGCGATATATGATAAGTTACCGTAACATCTGTAGTGCCACCTAAAAGTAACGGTGTTTGAGACTCTAAATCGAATTGTGTAAATCCATCATTTAAAGCATCGTCACACATTTCAAAAGGTGGTAATGTATTCATCATTGGTGTATCAAACACTTCTAAGTTTAAACTTGAAATATTATAACAGTCTGTTCCATCAGTATCAACACGAACATGAATCGTTTGGTTATATGCAGATGTATTTTGAAATACTGTTGGATCTTCAATTTCTGGAGTACCCGCTTCCGCTTCTGCTTCTGATATATAATATGACACTTCAACGGGTTGTGTATTTCCGACAATAATATCGGCTTCGGCTTGGGTTAAATCGAAAGTTCCAAAACCTTGACTATTGGCATCACAACTTTGCAATGGAGCCACTGTATTCGCAATAGGTGCACCAACCACTTCTAGACTAAGTGTTGTATAATCTACACAGCCTAAGTCCGTTTCAACGCGCACATAAACCGTTTGATTTGCAGACGTGCTATCATAAGGAGAAACCAATGCGGTTAATGGGTTTCCAGCTTCTGCTAAAACTTGAGTTTCATAATACGTTACACTTACATTAGGGTCGTTATTAGAAATCGCTGCACTTTCTAATTCTAAATTAAATTCCGCTGAATTAGGGTTTACTCCATCGTTACAAATTAATAAAGGACTTGGAGCTATAACTGTTGGTGATGGATTAACTACAATTGTTTCTGTAATATTCAGTGCAAGTACACAATTTGGAGGTAATGGATTTGTTACTGATATGATTTCTACCTCCGTATCTGCAGTTAGACTTGGTAATGTTAATGTATAATTACCTGAAGCATCCAAATCGAATGTTTGATTTGCTCCACCATCAATTGTGTACGTAATTGTTGCATTAGGATCACCAGAAAACTCTAACTCTCCATCTTCACCTTCACAAATAGGAGTATTATTAACTATTGTTGGTGTTGTATTTGAAGATACCGTAATAGATTCTGAGTCCGACAAAATATTGGAGCAGATTAACACTCCTGAATCATTTAAGATTTGTGCATCTTCTAAAGTTAAAACAAAATCATCCGAAGGTGATTCAATTATAGTTCCTATACCTGATGCATCTAATAAAATCTGTTCTGACGTTCCTCCGTCAATATTGTAAAAAACAGTCGTATTTGGTGAGCCTGAAATTGTAAATGTGACGTCTTCACCTTCACATAATGCATTACTCGAAGCTGATAATGTGGCTTCAGGAATTTCAGAAACTATTAAATCAAAATCTATTAAAGAATAACAATCTGATCCTGATATTACTTTAGCATATATCGTTTGAGGATTAGAGGTATTAGAATAAATGATAGGCAAAGGATTGACACCATCTGTAGCATCGGCTAAATTGGCATAATACTCAACCGTTTCATTTGCTAAATCATTACTTATACTACTGCTTAAGCTAATTAATGGAAAAACACCAGTAGGAACTCCTCCAATAACACTATTACTACACGCTATTTGATCATCAATTTCATTAGGTTCTGGCGGTGTCGGAAATGCTCCAGTTCCGTCCATAGCTGTACCTGTCCATTCTATTTGAAAACCACCATCTCCTTCTGGTCTATCAACAACAATATAATAGGATTCTCCTGCATTTACATTTAACCAATATACATAACCATTACCATTTGGTCCTGGTCCTGTTTGTGTTAGTGTTGTACTTCCGTTAATTCCTGTATGATTATTAGCAAGACCTGCGGCATTAGGATTGGTTGTAGAGCAACGAATTGGATTCTGAAGATTAGAACAAACACTGTTGGGACCAAACACCCAAAAATCATAATCCACCATAATATCAGGATCGGTTGGAATTAAATCAAAACCTAAAGTTCCGGATTGTACAATATTAACCTCTAACCAAAGTGAATTATGTTCATTACCTCCACATGACGTAATTTCATAATCATTACCATATCCTGTTGCATTCGAAGAAAAGTTACCATTACCACACACCGTAATAGCATTTATACAATCATTTGGTTCTTGGGCGTTAACCTGAAAGAAAAATATACTAAAAACTATTAAAAATAAATACCTATTCATTTGAATTTTTTATCATAAATTCTAATAGTCAGTAGTTTACTTACTGTGTGAAATTTGACTATATTGAAAATACTTTTTTAACTTAATTCGGAACTGTTTATGATTTGTAAAAATAAAAATTGAGCTGACAATAGTAAAACAATTCTATCTAATAATTCCCTACCTAAAATAGTTAACAGCCAAGCTAATAATTCATATTGCCTGACTGTTAATTGAATTTTGCTATTAAAATTCTAGGCTTAGATTCAAAGCCTAAAATAGGTAATTAGTTCTATTTAATCCTTAACAATCAAAAACTCAGAGCGTCTATTTTGTGCATCGTCGTCTTCAGTACAGTTAGATTTACAATCTATTTTAGGCTCCGTTGCTCCCATGCCTTTGGCTGATAAACGTTCTGCATGTATTCCTTTTGAAATCACATACTGCATAGTAGATTGTGCACGTCTTTCTGAGAGTTTCAAATTGTAATCTGAACTTCCTTTTGAATCTGTATGTGAGCGCACTAAAATCTTCATCTCTGAATGGTCTTTCATAATTGCTACCAATTTATCTAACTCTAAAGCTCCTTGGTTAGTGATGTTACTCTTGTTAAACTCGAAGTAAATGTTATTTAATTTAACTTCGGTTTCTGTAATCATCTCATTTATTGGTTGTAAATCTGCATTAACAGTGACATTCTCCCCTTCTGAAGCCTCTACTTCAAAGGATGCTGTCTCATAACCGTCTTTAGAAACGGTTATCGTATAACTGTTATCACAACTTACATTGAAGCTTGTGTCTCCCTTACTGTTGCTTGGTTGTGATGCTATGATATTCATTTGAGCATCTAATATAGAAACTTTGGCGTCTGAGATTACCGTGTTGGTATCTGCATCTTTTACCATTGCAATAGCTTCAAACTGACAAATAGGAATCGCCATATAAATATTATCTACACCTGATTTATTTGATGAAAAATAGCCGACTTTTAGAGAATTATTCACACTAAAAGCAAAATCGTCTCGATTAGTGTTTACTGCGTTTCCCAGGTTTACGGATTCTTCTTTGGTATTTAAATCGAATTTAAAAATGTCTAAACCTCCAAACCCTTGGCGTCCGCTTGATGCAAAGTATAAGATGTTATCTTCACTTATGTATGGAAAGCCTTCCTTGCCTGAGGTGTTTACTTTAGATCCCAAATTTTCTGGGGCTCCATAGGTATTACCTTCTATACTTATTTTCCAAATATCTGAATCTCCTAAACCATTTGGCATATTGGATGCAAAATATAAGGTTTTACCATCATGGCTAATACTTGGATGACTTACCGTGTACTCTGTACTGTTTATTGGTAAGGGTTCAATATTTCCCCATTTTCCTTCTACCATAGTGGCTTTGTAAATTCCTTGCTGTGCTACTTTTACACGTTTACTTTTTATCTTTTTAAACGTTCCATCACTGTGACCATCTCTGGAGAAGTACATCGTTTTACCATCGGCACTGATGGTTAATGGTCCATCGTGATACATGGTATTTAATTCTTCTACGGCTACTGGGTCTGACAAATCCCCGTTTTCACTTCGGGTTGATTGGTAAATATCTAAATACGGTTGATTGGTCCAAGCATCATCTCGTCCTGAGGTGTTTCTTGTACTAGCAAAGTATAAGATATTGTCATTTGATAATACTGCTCCAAAATCACTTTGTGCTTCATCATTAATGTTTATGCTTTCTACATTAAAGGTTTTTGAGATATCTGCTAATTTTGGAATGTAATTGGGGTTTTCTAAATGCGCTTTGGCGCGTTGATCATTGGGTGCCAATTTTGCAAATTCATCCATTTGTGCATTCGCCTGGTCATAATTCCCTTCCGACTTTAATACTTGAGCATATCGAAAATAGGTTTCTGGATCTTGTGTCGTTTCTAAGGCTTTTTTATACCATGTTGAAGCTTCTTTAATATTAAACAAGTTATAATAACTGTCTGCTAATTGCTTATAAACGTATGGATCTGCGGTATTATCGTCCACAAGTTCTAAATACGCATCAATAGCATCTACGTATTGATACCCTTGGTAAAGTTTATCAGCTTTTTCTGTTGCTTTGCTTTGTCCGTAGCCTAATGTTACGATGAATAAAAGGCATAAAAGACTATATGTTTTTTTCATTTTAAAACGTTTATTTTGTTAGAAGAATCTAGGTGAAATGGATACTTTTTTAGAGAAATTAAGGTCGAATAATAACATAATCTCATGGGAACCTGAAGACTTTATATTTAAATCTGAGGTCGTGTAATCATAAGCGTAGCCGATTCTAATTTCTGGTGTAACGGCAAAATTAGCCATCGCTCCGACAGAGTCATCTAAACGATACGTGGCTCCAACTTCAAATTTATCATGAAACAAAAAATTTGCCGATAAATCTAAAGAGGTAGGTGCTTCAAATGCTGATTTCACTAAGAACGACGGTTTAAATTTTGTATTGGCTGATAGGTCAAAAACATAACCTGCGGATAAAAAATAATGTAAGACTTCTGATCCGTATTCATATTGCTGACCATTATTAGTCACATCTAAATAGGTACTCTTTAACATGTTTGGCACAGATAAAGACACATAGTAATTGTCTGTATAATAAAAGGCTCCTGCTCCAATGTTTAAATAGGTATTGCTCGTGTTTTCGCTAAAGGCTTCATCACCTGCATCTGGTACATAGCCATTACCGATATCACTAAACAAACCGATATTTTGGAATGTTGCTCCTCCTTTTATTCCAAAGGCTAATTTATGCTCTCCTCCTAAATTTAAGGTGTATGAGAAATCAGCGTACACGTTATTCTCTTCTACGGGTCCTATCTTATCTGAAATGACCGATAATCCCAATCCTACATTTTTTCCTACAGGACTGTGCACTGAAAGGGTTGCTGTTTTTGGTGCATCTGTGATACCAACCCATTGTGAGCGGTACAGCAAACCTATGGACAAAGCTTCATTAGAACCTGCATAAGCTGGATTTACCACATTCATATTATACATATACTGTGTATATTGAGGGTCTTGCTGTGCGCTGACACTCACTAAGATCATAAGTGTAAAGGCGATTGTAAAATATACTTTTTTCATTTGGTTACATCTATTTTTTTTCAATTGACAAATGGAATATCCTTAAATAATTAGTTCTTAATATGACTATAAGTTTATACAAGAATATTTCATCTCTATTTTATAGTGCTCTGTTTTCATTTATGATTATTGTGCTCTGTTGATAAATACCCAACCGGTTAATGAACTGCCATCCTCTTTATGAATGGTATAGAAATACGTGCCATCTGGTAAATCGTCTCCGTTGTTAGTTTGTCCATACCATTGGTTAGTGTACGTACCATTAAAGTTATAAACCTCGACTCCGTGACGGTTAAAGATGTTAAGTTCTTTAACTCCATAGCCTGATAAATCGAACGTATCGTTTTTACCGTTGCCATCTGGTGAGATCCCTCTTGGGATATCACGACAGGATAGTCGCTCGGTCGTGTAGCTCGTGGTTACAGAACAACCTCCAAAATCTACGGTTACTGAAAATTGTAAGGGTACGGTGACCTCTGGGTTTTGACTTGCATAATCCGAAACATTAAATACTTCTGAGTTTTGACCTACAACGTTGCCGTTGGCATCCATCCATGTATAAGTAGCTTCATTGGTTTCAAAAGAATTATTTATGGGTGAGGCTGTAAGGATATAATCTGAATCATTACACTCTCCTTCGACTCCAACTTCGATCGCATCTAAAATGGTGATGTTAAATGTGCTCGTACTATTCTCTATACAGCTGGAAACATCTTCTGCGATTTCATAAGTCACATTATAATTCCCTAATGTACTTGAGGCCACGTTGATTTCCCCTGTTGTTGCGTTTATAGATAATCCACTTTCTGCACTAAATGTGCCTCCTGTGGCAAATCCGGCGACAAGTTCTGGCAAAATAGAGCTACTATCAGCACAGTAGATATCTTCTGCATAACTAAAATCGGTTACTGGTGTGGTGCTTGCTGTAATTTCTATTGTCGTGGTTGTTAAACCTGCATCTGAACAGTTAGCCTCATCAGCTTCGACAGTGTAAGTCACCTCATGACTTCCTGCTGTTGCTGTAGATAAATCAATAGATCCTGTATTGGCATCAACCGTTAAGGTTGTTGAACTATATACACCACCTATTGTAAATCCTGAAGAAACATTCGGTAATACCGTTGATGTTTCTAATTCACAATAAGGTGATGATCCATAGTCAAACGTTGTTACAGGGGTTGTAGCAGCTATTAAATTTAGTGTTGCGGTATAAGCTCCGGCAGAAGTACATGTTTCTGTATCTCCATCGTAGGTATATGTAATTTCATGTTCTCCTGCTGTGGCTGATGTCATATCTAAAGCACCTGTGGTTGCATCTACCGTTAAAGTTGCTGATGTGAATGTCCCGCCTGTTGCAAAACCTGTACTTAAACTTGGTGCTAGATTTACCGTTGAAACCACACATACATATTCGTAAGTAAATGTGAGTTCTGGTGTAAATGAATCACTAACAATCACTTCGATTTCTGCACGTGGGCCTTCACAACCTTCTGTATCGACATAAGCAGCATAATAGGATGTGGTATTTACCACTGAGGTATCTGGTGTTGGTGGGGTTGCACTTCCTGTACCTCCGGTTGCTTGTGTGAACCACATTAAACTGTATGTATCTGAAGGTGTAGCTGTCAGCTGTGCTGCGGTATCATTTAAACAATACTCAACTGGACTCGTAACTTCTGGTGTGTCAGAAATGCCGTTGTACGTGATTTCTATATCGTATGAACAATAAGAGGTTTGCCATGTAAAAATGTAAACTCCTGGTTGTATAAAATTAGTTATAGACGTTGACCTACTATCAGCGTCTGTTATTGTAACTGACCCTGGATTAGTTTCACTTGGAATCCATGTTCCTACTCCATTGGCTTCTACATTGGCAATAACATTGTCACAGTCTACCACAAATGGTTCTGTAATAATGGTATTGTTTGCCGTAAAACTAACAGCATCTAATATATTTCCAATAACATTATCACCCACAGCTCTAAAAACAAATCGGGTAACATCCTGACCTTCTGGAACTTCATATTCACCTGAGATAAGTGTCCAAGCTTGGACTTCTGCTAAATTTTCACTAATGAGCGTGTAAGGTCCACCTGGAGAACCTGCTAATAATTGTACTGTACTATTCTCAGCTCTTGCAAGGTGTGCATAACTAAAATCATATAACGTTATTTCTGATGTATCAAAATCTCTATAGTACCCTCTAACATTTGGATCTTCAGGATCTATAGGTTCATTTTCATCTGATAGTAATTGCACACATTGACTGCCTTCATAAGCTTCAAAACCAGGAGCATTTAATCCTTCCCATATAAAAATCGCTTGCCAATCTATACTTGATCTCCAACCTGGCATAGGCTCAATAGCAGCTATTGAAGTAATACCACTTAGATAATCTAAACCAGGTTCTTCAAAACCACCATTAACCGTTTCTACGTTACATAAATCTAAAGGCGTTCTTAAACAAACTTGAAATCTACGATCATTAGGCTCTGAACTATTTAATGTTAATCTCAATTTATAATTTTCACCAACAACTAACTCTGAAGCGTACATTGCCACTAAAACTTTATCATAAGTACAAGCTATTTCTTGCAGACTGCCACCATTGTCTTTATAAAGTGTCATTGTAACGACAGGATAAGGCATATCTCCACTAGTATCATAAAAGTTTCCAGTAAATCCATTGACTTCAATAATATGTACTAGTGATTCAGCCGTAAAATCAAACCAAACATCACCACCATTTGTTCCATCACAACTCATGGTTTCAGATGATACTGTTGCATCAACAAATGAGACCTCTGTGACTTTAAGATCACAAGATTCATCTGAATTTATAGGTAGGGTAATCGCTGTTGTCACATCATCATTTCTTACAAAATCAAAAGGACCTGACCAATAACTTTCACCTTCAGCACTACAAACTGCTCTTACAAAATACTCATAAGTCGCAGCATTAGGATCATTAAAATCTGCAGCGGTTGGTGTATACGAATTTGTTGAAACAATGGTTCCTGATTCTGGTAATGTTCCATTTTCAATAGACTGAATAGCAACCTCCCACTCTGTTTCACTGCCACCTGGCGTCCATGACATTACATTGGTATCGCTAATCGCTAAATCAGTAGGTTGTGGACAAGAAATTACACCACAAATTGCTGTACCTTCATAAACGGTTCTTCTTAGCGGAATATTTAAAGGACTTAGGTATACTGAAACTCCTTCGCTATTTAAAATTTCAAATTGGTAATTTTCATATTGTGATTGAGCACTTCCTAAAGTACCAAAGAATACTGAAAATTCAACACCTGAACATAAAAAGACCGTAAACTCTTCGGCATCTTCTCCATTAAATGGCAATGATTGTGTTACTTGATTATTTTGAGTGATATCTAATGATGCAGATATACTCCAATCACTAGTTAGTATAAAGGTATATTGACACAAGTTATCAAAGCTACATTTTGTGGTCACGATTTCTGGTGCTGTCCACTCGCCATTATTTCCATCACAAACTGCTCTAATGTAAATATCATACATTGTTGAAGCCTCTAACCCTGTAATTGTAAACGGATTTGTTGAAGCATTATATAAATAAGCTGGATCCGTATCTCCAACAGGAGCCGGAGTTCCTGATGGTTGCACTGAAATTTCCCATTCTGTTTCATCACCATTTACATCCCAACCTACTTCCACTTCTGTATCTGTAATGTTGTTTAATGTTACATTTGAAGGCTGTGCACATTCTGGAACATCTTCAATATTCACATTATCTATGGCTAATACATAACCACGATATCCTTGAGGGCTAGGTGGAAAATACGGCACATGAAATGCTATATTTATATCACCACTTACACCTTCTGGAAAGTTTATTATTTTAACTCTATATTCCTCATTACTAATTATTACAGGGTCATCATCGGAATCATATAAAACTGTTGTAAATTCATCCAAACCTGTTCCATTGGTAGACAATAAAACTTCTAAATCTTCAATATAATAGACACTAGCTGCTCTATAATAGAATCGTAAACGTTGATTTTCAGTAATTGTAATTGTTGGAGAAATCAACCAATCGTCACTGCTTCCATTTGTAGTTGTAGTAACGGCTGCAGATTGATTTCCTTCGTAAGGAAATACCGAACTATTTAATTGCCAATAGTAATAATCTTGATTGTTATTAACTACTTGCCAACAGTCAACAGAGTCAGAATCCGTATTAAAGGTTTCAACAAAAGGACTTGAAAACGACGTACATAATGTTCTAAACTGCATTGGCCCAATCCAATCGCTAGTACCATCACCACAATCAGACATAACATAAAATTCATATTCCGTATCTGGTAATAAATCGGTTGCCAAATAACTAGTCGTTTCAACAGATGTTCCATTTTCGGTTGGTACACCAGATCCTGCTGATTGTACAACAATATTCCAAGCTGTTTCATCATACCCAAGAGACCACGATAAATCTGCTGTAGTTTCTGTCGTTGTATTTACAACTAAATCAGATGGATTAACACAAGATGGAGCGTCAGTTATACTCACATCGTCTATACTTAGCATAGACCAAATTCCTGTAAATTCTGGTGGTACTCTAAATGCAAAGTAAACCGTTCCGGTACCTTCTACAATTATCGTTTTTTCTTCATACGTACTATTAGATATGATTTCTAAAGGTGAAATCACTGAAAAACTACCTGGACTTGTGTTAGTCGTAGACATTAATACCTCTAAACCAAAACGTGTTGCACTAGAAAATAATGAAAAATCGGCTCTAACATTAAATTTTAAGGCTTTTGGAGTCCCATCTAAATTTATAGCTGGTGAAATTAAATAGTCATTAAAACTCGTTGGAGGTGTAAATATGGATGTTTGCATAACGGCATGATAATCATCAATCATCCATGCTGTTCCATCATTATTGGCATCTGTAATTTTCCAACAGAATTTTTGAGTATCTGAATCTTCATCATCAAAACTTTCATAAAACGGCGTGTCGTAAGACGTACACAAGGTTGTAAATGCTATTGGCCCAACCCACTGACTTTGGTCATCTTCTGCACAAACAGCTCTTACGTAAAATTCATATCGATTACCAGACTCTAAATCATTTGCCATATAAGGAAAATTACTAGACGTAATAATTCCTGGTTCGGTAGGTAAACCTGAATTTAAATCTTGAATTGCCACTTCCCATTCTGTTTCTTCATCACCAGGGTTCCAAAATAACCAAGCAGAATCGTCTGTAATTTGAAGTACGAATGGGTTTAAAGGATCTGGACAAGTGGGTTTATCTTCAATATTTACATCATCGATAGTAAATCTTAATGCTGTTTCGGTTGTATTAGGTTCTACAATCCACGCAATATTAACTTCGCCCACAATGTCTTCAGGTAAATCCACAATGATTTCTTGAAAACTTGTATTGTTAATTGTAGTTGCTGGTAACACTACAGTAGTAAAATCATCTACACCAACACCTGTTGTAGATAATTTTACGGTATATGTTGATGCTCCTTGTGTTGATCTATGTTTATAGCGTATACGTTTTGGTGTACCGTCAAAATTCATTCGTGGAGACACGTACATATCGTTATTTTCATAGCGTGCGCTTTCAGTTCGGACGGTAGCCCATCCACCAATAAAATTCCAAGTAACACCATCACCATTAGCATCAATAGTAGTCCAACAAGGCTCCGGATTTTCGTCAGTAGCATTATTAAAATCCGTAAAATATGGAAGATTAAACGACGTACACTGCGTTGTAAATGTGCTTGGATTACTCCAATCACCAGGTGTGCCATCACATATAGATCTCACATACAAATCGTATGTTGTAGCAGTTGTCAATCCTGTATTAATAACATTCCCAATATTGGTGTTGGTTGCTGTACCAGAACCTGTTGGCTCTCCAGATTCTGTTGGAACTACAATGTATTCCCACGTATCTGCAAAACCACCAATATTATCCCAAGAAAACTCTACACTGTTTTCTGTTAAACCGTTGTAAGTAAAATCAGCTGGTGGTGCACATGTGCCTCCAGAAATTTCTAATTCAAAACACATACCTGCTCCAGATGAAAATAAGGTAGAGACTACAATAACATAAGTTTCACCTGCTTCTACAAATAAATTATCTATAGATTTTGGTTCGAAACCATTAGTCGTATTTACACCTGCAATACAATTAACACCAACAGAGGCACAGCTATCATATACGAGAAGGGTACTGAGCGCATTATAACAGTTATTTGATTGGTCACCTCCGTCAAAAGTAGTTTGAGTCAATGATATCAATTCATCTTGTGTCGGAGTATATGTAAAAAACACTTTATCTCCATTTAAATAATTTGTTGAACTAGCACCCGATATACAATTAGAACCTTGTGTCGTGTAGCTTACATCTGGATTTGCCCAATTAGCTAAATTGTCTGTAAAAATATAAGGCGTTGATGAAATATTTGGAATACTAATAGGAGTGTCACAAGACAGACCATATTTTAGAGTTTCAAACGTATATGGTCCCGTAAAAGCGCTCTGTGTATCGTTATCACAAACAGCAGCGATATAAATATCAAATTCAGTTTCAGGGTCAAGGTTCATTAAAGCGTAACTTGTTCCTGTTACAGGAATACCACTATCTGCAGGAACACCTCCTGTTGGAAGAATTTGAATTTCAAAATTAGTTGCGGTTGGATGCGTCCAACTAACCTCTGCAGTATCTACCGTTATGGCATCAATTGTTACAGTATCATCTATGACTTCTATACAACCTTCTAAGATAGAAAACTCATCTACAAACCATTCATCACCAGTTGGTGTTGCTCCATTTTGAGTGTTTATAGTTACAAATGCTATATATATTTCTAATCCAGCCGGAATTGAAGTCGGTATCTCTACGACCTTTTTTTCATAAGATGTTTGACTACCTATATTTAAGGTAGATTCTGTATATGATTGAAGAGGAATATTAAATCCATTTATATCGGGTTGTGCTGCCGTAGAAAGTCTAATTTCGTATTGCGCTCCATTATCTGCTTCATTAGACTGTTTTGTATAGAATTGAATTTCCCCATTTTCTGGAATAGTAATTTGCGGTGTAATCAAAAAATACTGAGCTGTATTTTGATCACCTATATTATCTGAACTCGGATTTATTGAAACGCCATTTGTACTTAAATAGCCATCGGTAGTTGTACTCCAATCAACAGCACCAACTCCATTTCCAATGAGTGTCCATGTTGCAGGAATACCGCTATCAAAAGTTTCATTTAATTGCGCAAATCCTTTTACTGAAATTAATAAAAAAAATGTAAAGGCAAAACGGAAATTTCTTTTTTTAAACATTGCAATCGAAGAAAAGCTGGATTCTCTTGCAACTGACTTTTGTAATTTGTTTCTCATGTTAAATCAATTTCAGAATTAATAATTCAATGCTAAATATATATTAATATGATTAATACATATAGCTTAAGTCTTTATTTTTTCCCGAAATCTAATAGTCAAAATAAATACATAAAAACATGATTTACAACACTTTAAAACAATATATTGTGCTATTTAATTTTAATCGAAGGTTTTATGCTTTGAGTGCTTTCTATTTTTTGTTGTAGTGCTTTAATTGCGTTTTTGTTTTTAACTTCTATCAAAACAACGACAATGATGAAGGTTAATACAATTAAAATTAACAAGTAAATTCTATTTCTAAATTGCGATTGAATATCATTTAATTCTTCATTTAAATTTTTAGAATTTTCAATAATTGATACGCTTAGAGAGTTGCGTTCAGATTTTTTTATTTCTAATTGTGTCTTTAAAAATAGCTCGTAGTATTTTTGATATTCATCCCATCGGTTTAAGGCTAAATAATTCTCAAATAGCCCTTTGTATATCCCTAAGTTTAAAACTAAATCCCCTACATTTTTAGATTTATCTAAAGCAGATTGTAAGAGCAACACAGAGGCTTCATACTTGCCTTCTAATGTATGTACTTCTGCCATACCTTTTTCCGCAAATGAAACTAAGCTACTAGCATT
This sequence comes from Winogradskyella helgolandensis, assembly GCF_013404085.1. Lineage (NCBI taxonomy): Bacteria > Pseudomonadati > Bacteroidota > Flavobacteriia > Flavobacteriales > Flavobacteriaceae > Winogradskyella > Winogradskyella helgolandensis. The sequence continues at coordinate 3,677,060 of NZ_JABFHO010000001.1, forward strand.
TTCAATATTTGCTAATTCAATTGACTTATTAAAGCTCTCTTTTGCATTGGCATATTCCGAAAGTAATATTTGGCAATTTCCTTTATTATAATATCCTATACTTCTATTATGATGGTGTTTACCAAGTCTTTCGTACTCTTTTAACCCTTTTTCAAAAAACGCTATTGCAATATCACAATTTAAATTGTCCTTATATACAAATCCTTTTACTAGATAACTAGATGCCAAGGTTCCTCCAACAACATCTCTATCTGAATAATTTAAACATCTTTTTTCAACTTCCTCCATATACTCTATGGCCTTGTCATAAATTTTGAGTTGCTGATATAGAATTCCTGTTTTAAATAACATTTCTATTTGCAGTTTTTCATTATCAATTTGACTAGAAAACTCATTAGCTTTAATGATATAATCTAAAGCTTTTTGATAATCTCTTTTTGATGTGTAAGCTGTAGAAACGACCATTAACGCATTAGTCCTCGTTTGTATAGAATAAGAGCTATTGTCATAGACCGTCAAAGCTAATTCAATTGATCTGTTAGGATCTTTATAAACTGCTTTTGTAGCTTCTTTTACTAAACTGTCCCCTTGCTGTTCTGGTAATTGAATAGCAAAAAGAGAAGGTGTTATGAGAACAAACACACCAAGAAGCAAATAATATTTAAATTTCAAACCCATTAAGTTTCTTTATTATTTAAAATTTCCTCGCGTTCTATTTTTAGTAAATTTATGAATGTCGCTGGAGACATACCCACGATTCCCTTAAATACAGTAGTAAAGTTACTATGTGATGAGAAACCACTTTCATCGGCTAGAAAACTAATTTTATAATTTATGTAATTGGTATCATTTTTTAATTTTTCAATTATATAGTTTACTCTGAGTTTATTTATAAAGGTGTTAAAATTATCGTTATAGTTTTTATTAATAATTTCAGAAAGATACTTGGTGTTGGTTTCAAATTGACCTGCTAATAATGCAAGCGACATATCTTTACTTAAGTATTTTAACGATTTTTCAAAACGCTGAAGCTTTAATATAATATTTTGCTCGGTTTCTTCGGGTATTACTAAACGTTTATTGACCTGTTTCTGTACATTTTGTGTCGGTTTTACTTTTGTAAAAATATTCCGACTTACTTCTAAATAATTAATAATCTCTCTTTTACGCTTTTTTATGTTTTCGCTTTTTATAAGAATTAAAATCCCAATAATGATAATAAATATGGCAACTGCAAATGAAATGAATAAGTACTGATTGTATTTTGATTTGTAACTTTCTAGTTGGCTTTCTTCTTGTCTACTAATAATATTGAAATACGTATTAACAGATTGTTGCTCTATTTCCTCTATTGAATTATTTAGATTTAAAAACTTTTTATAATATACGTTATGTTGATTATTCTGATTAGATGCCAAATAGTTAATTGCTAAATCTCTGTGTATCTGCTCCAATAAAAACTGATTATCTAAAATTTCAGCAAATTGTAATGCAATAAATAAGGTTTCTTTACTTTTTTTAAATTCTTTATTCTGAAGATATAACAGTCCTGATTCCTTATAGGTTAAGGCTTTTTCATACAAGTTATTATTTTGAGACGTATTTAATAACTCAAATGTTTTATCCATATATACAAAAGCAGAATCGTACTGATTTAAACTATTATATGCTTTTGTAGTTAATAAATAATACGTTCTTTTTTCATTTTCGTTATTATCTAAAAAACTTTTAAATTGAATTTCCTTCTCTTTTAGCTCCGTTATGGCTTCATTAATCTTGAGCCTGTCTAGAAGCATATTTATATGTTCTAAAAAAATATGATATTCAAAACGGTCTTTTTCTAATAAAATTTCCGAATTTAAAGCTCTTGCTTTATTGAGACACTCTATAGATTGGGGATCTAAATATAGTTTTCGTAATAGTCTAGCTTTAATAATATTATTTTCTATTCGTGTATTTACATCTACTTCTTCTAATTGGTTGACCTCATCAAAGGCATAAACAATAGCATTATCATAATCCCCTTTGGCCATATAACTTTTAGCCAATAGCAAGTTAGCAGTTGCATTTTCATTAGGTTTTTGACTAATATTTAAGATGTGGTCTGCTATTTTTATAGCTTCAACCGGATTAGAATAAACGAGCTCTTCTGCCTTTAAAACAAGATCACTTTGTTGCGCATACAAATGTTTTGACAACAGAAGGTATAGAATTGTAATTACACAAAACTTTATTAGCGGATGACTGCTAATATTCTTTAATGTTTTTATATTTATTAAATTTAATATCATATTACAACTACAATGCAAATATTGTTTTCGACGTTATACTATTTAAAAATACAGCGCAAATAGACTATCTTTTTAGATAGAATTACTAAATAGCATCAAAATATAGGTATAAAAGTATTAAACAATACCTATACAACGTAACAATATAAATATAGATTTTTATTTCTAGCAAAAACACTTGCATAAAATGTATAAAAAAAGCAGCCACATGGGCTGCTTATTTTTTTTAAAACAAAACATGAGCTATAATCTAATATAGCCCATGTTTATTGATTTGCTATTAATCAATTGAGGTCATTAAAGTTTATTTTTTAACAACTTTAATCGTATTCTGAGAACCATTAGTAGTAATTGTAACAAAGTACACACCACTAATTAAATCCTCCATATTAATTGTTGTTTCTAAGCTATTAGGAGTAGCCATCTGAACTTTTTGACCAACAATGTTGTGCACACTAACATTTGAGATTGCGCTTGTCGCTTCAATCGTTAATGTATTTACTATAGGGTTTGGATAGTATTTAAATGTGTCTAAAGTATTTGAATCTAAATTTAATGTAGCATCTGGATAGACTAACAAATCAAAAGATTCAATAGTATTATTATCAAAACTAAAAATTGATATTAAATACGTGTTTCCTCCAACTAATTCTACCGTACGTTCACCTGAATTATAACAATATGTTTCAGCAACATAATTATTAGCTGTTAATGAACAATCATCTGTATTAAATATTGTGTAATTAGGATAACCCACAGTATTTGTAAGGTTAAAGTGATACGTACCAGTTTGGGTTGCTGTAAAGCTATACCAAATAGTTTTCGCTGATGACGCACAAGACTCAGATGATGGGTAGGAGTTTGCAAAATCACCAGATATCATGTTATCTCCATTAGCATCAGTAGACTCAGATAAAACTGTTGGTGTAGCACAGCTATCATTTTCAACAGGCGGTGGTAATTTAAATATACATAAATCGAAATCAATACCAGGTCCATCATCTCCAGATCTTACCATTACATAATAGCTTTCACCACTAGTTGCTGAAAGCACATAAGGATCAGAATTGTAACAATTTGTACTTTCTTCAACTAAAGCTCCACAAGTTCCTGAATAAACAGAGAAATATGAACTTGGATCTAACTGCGTTCTTTCAAAAGAAAGCTTGTATAAACCAGTTTCAGGTGCTGTAAATACATACCATACATCTTTATAAAAAGCTGTAAAGTCAGCGTTGCAGCTATTATCATCCGAAATTGTTGCTCCTACTGTAGTTCCAGTAATCTGGTTATCACAACTTTCATCTGTAGACACATTTAATACCGTAGCATCAGCACACTCATCATTAGCTGGAGCTGCAGGTGGTTCTTTTAAACAGATGTCAAAATTTTGAGCATATTCACCACTATTAGCAGAGCTATTTCTGATATAATACGTGTTACCTACAGTTAAATTATTTAATGTAATGTAGTTGCTAAAGGATGTCACACAAGCCAAACTTGTAAATGAACCACAAGTTCCTTCTAGTAATTCGGTAGCTTGTATTATTCCCCCATCTCCAATTACTGCAACAATATTAGAATATTCTAATATGATCGTTTCTTTGGTAGCTTCAAAGCTAAACCACACATCATTACTGTTTGTAAAATCACAATTTATTGGATTGTTAGTTGATTCTGAAGCTCCTGCATTAGTTGCGCTAGTAACAATCGCACAAGTACCATCTGTATTAATTGTTAAAACAGTACTATTTACACAATCGTCATTTGATGGTGGACAATAAAAGTAAATTGAATCTGAATAAGAACATTCAGTAAAACCATTATTAGTCAATGTAAATTCAACAGTAGTTCCAGTCGGATAAGGACCTACATTTACAATTCCAGTTGAAGTAATAGCATCGTTTGAATAACCAAAATTATCCGCTAAAGTTAAGTCTAATGCATCACCTAAATAGCTAATATCAACATCTACAGAAAACTCACCTGAATCACATTCAGCAACTGGAGTAACCGTAAATTCAGGATTAATACACTCATTTTGAGTAACAATCATAGAATAAGAAAATGTACCGTCATAACTTGCACGACTCAATACAACAAAATAAGAATGACCAGCCAATAAAACAACATCTGTAAGTTCCATTGTATAAGGTGGTGCAGATGCATAATTATCTCCTAACGTTGCGACACAATTTGAAGACGTATCAGGACACCCTTCCATAACGTGAATAGCTGCTGCATATTCAGATACATTGGCAAGACTAATATCTATTGACATATCTTCATCAGGTGTAATTTGATAGAATACATCATTACCTGTCATAAACGCTTCTGGATAACCACCACAAGGTCCTACATTAATATTATTTTCGTAGTTAGCAGTATCGTCATTAGCAACAATATATGGTAGTGTAGCTATATCTATTGGGCTAGAACATGTTGCTCCTGGTATTGGTGTTAAACGTGTCGTAAAACTTTCTTCTGTACAACCTGTTGCACTACCAATACCATTAAATGGTACAATATTTACAAAATATTCTGTCTCATAAACCAAACCTAAGCCGTCTAATGAATAACTTGTAGTTGCTGTAGTAGCTGCATCCACAATTTCAGTTCCCCCTGAAGTCGTACCCACAGAAACCGCATAGCCTGTTGGTAAACCTGTTGCAGCTTCCCAAGTTAAAACGGTATTTAAATCAGCACTTGCAGATCCATTTACAGGATTTAATAATACTGTATCGCAATTTGGCACTTCAGTTGCTATTTGCGTCATTGAAATATTATCTATTACAACAAATAATTTTGCCGTTGCAATTGTTGTTGCAGTTGCAACAAATCGCGCTTGAAAGTCACTACCCGCTGTAAGTGCACCTAAATTAGTCACTGGTATTGAATAACAATTATCAACATCGTTAAAAGCATAATTTGAATCATCTATAGTATATGCTGTAATCCAGTTGACACCTCCATCTAACGAGTACTCAAGAACAACACTTCCCCAACCTTCTGCTGGAGCACTAAATGTAATAGGCGGCCAAAATGTAGCTTGTTCAAGAATATTTACTGAGAAACTAACAGTAAGATCAGTATCATTAGTTATTGTAGTGTAGTTTTGAGTTGTAACAGTTGCTGATCCTGCAAACTCGAAACCTGTAACTAATGCCTTACCAGACCCATCACATACAAAACCAGGTGTCGCTAAAAAGTCGCCTGTTTGAGTCCAATCTGTCGGAAGCTCAAAATCTGGAACATTATTAAAATTTTCAACAATCTCTACTTGAGCGAATGCTGTAATGCTTAAGAGCATCATTAAGTACAAAGTAATTTTTCTCATTGGTTTTGGATTTTAGTTAATAGTCTGAGTTTTGTGTTTTGGTTAATATTTGAAAAGACCAATATAGGAATAGAAATACATTATATAAAGTGGTTGTTTTTAATATTTCCCGAAATACTAAAGCCAAAAACAACACCTAAAAAACTAATAAACAGACACTTAAAAAACAAACAGCCCTTTTTCATTGTATTAAACCTAAATTGAGCAAAATGTTGAAAATACCATATAAATATACAGGCTATCAAAACAAAATACTTGCTCTACAGATTCAATTAATAATGATATTAAACTAATTTTTTAACAAAAAAAATGCTTTAAGTTAACCTACTTAAAGCATTTATTACAAATAATTATCCGTATTAAACTAATAACAACAGCCCTTTAATCCTTCAGAATCAAAACTCATAGCGTCTTTTTTGTACATCGACATCTTCTTTGCGATTTACTAAAGAGATTAGAATAGCACCATAACCAAGATATTTTGGGCACAAAATATTTATCGCCTACATTTATCCACCGTTCAGTCAATAATGTTGAAAAACAATGGATATAAAGCAATACAATTAATAGAAGGCAAAATTGTCTTATGATATTTTATTTTCTATCTAGCAGAAGGTTTCTTTTTTCTTCTTTTTTGATGTTTTTTATAATATCAAAAAGTTGTGTTTTCAATGATTTGTACTCTTTTAAAAATTCTGAAATAGCAGTAATTAAATCCCGATGTTCATTGATGTATGTTTTTTCTTCTTCTTTTTGATCAATGCCATCTACCATTATTTGTAACTCATTTTCATGAATTTTAACAGCGTCTATAAGCATATCATTTTGCTTTTCAGATCTGTTAATGGCATCTACAATCTCTTTACTGTCAGAAAAATTGCCAGACGCTATTAATTGAGATGTAAATTCTGTTACTAAATCTTCAAAAAATAAATGTTCATCTTTGATAAATTTTAATTCGGACACCCATTCTTTGGATGCTGTGTGCATTTCTTCTGCACTCAACCATTCTACGTAGCGTAATGGTGTTTGTTTTGTTTTCATGATATATATGAGTTTTAGGTTAAACTTAATTTCACCTCTAAATTAATCGCTATAATCATAAACGAAGATGACAAATATCAGTTAATTGTTTACTTGTTTATATCACGACTTTTTCAACATCGGTCAATTTTGGAATAGTAGCATTCCAATTATATACCGCTTTTAATTTCACTCTAAACGCATCGAGTGCTGTTGGTTCTCCATGAATTAAATAGACATGTTCGGGTATATTTTTAATATTACTTACCCAATCTAATAAATCTTGCTGGTCTCCATGAGCTGATAAACTTTCAATACTTTTTATAGTTGCTTTTACGGGATAGTATTTACCAAAAAAGCGAATTTCGTGAGCACCTTCTAAAAGTTGTCTGCCACGTGTACCTTCTGCCTGATAACCAACTAACAGTACTGTCGTTGTTGGCTCTTCTATAAGTTGCTGCAAATATGTAAGTACGCGTCCTCCTGTAACCATACCACTTCCTGCGATAATAATTTTAGATCTTTTATTGTCAATGGTTTCCCAAGTTTCTTTATACGATTGAATAATATTGACATGATTGCACATGGCATTATAATCTTGTATCGATAATTTATGCCATTTAGGAAAACGTTTAAAAACATCTAATACATTATTACCCATTGGACTATCTACAAAAATGGGAATATTAGGAATTCTATGTTGTTGATACAACTTCCAAAGAATATACATGAGTGTTTGTAATCGCTCTACGGCAAAACTTGGAATAATAAGATTGCCTTTTTTATCTAAAGTCTCTAGTACGATATTTGTGAGTACATCTTCAATATTATCTTTTGGATGTAATTTATTACCGTAGGTACTTTCTATAAATAGAAAATCTGCCCACTCTGGTTTTTTTGGCTTATGAAGTAAATAATCATTGGATCTTCCAATATCACCAGAAAACACAAATCGTTTGCCATTGATGTCAATATCTATGAATGTAGATCCTATGATATGACCATTATATTGAAAACGACATGAGATATGTTCTGATAACTGAATCCATTTATCCTCTGGCACAATCTCAAATTGTTTTAAGGTGTTTTCAGCGTCCTTAATAGTATAAAATGGCGAAGCAGGATTGTGCTTGCTAAATTTTTCCTTATTGGCTTTATCAGCTTCTTCTTCGTGAATTTTGGCACTATCCCTTAAAATAATTTCTGCTATAGCGAGCGTTGGTGCTGTCCCTTTAATTTTACCTTTAAATCCTTGTTGTAATAAGCGAGGTAAATAACCAACATGATCTAAATGACCATGAGTTAACAACACGACATCAATAGAAGACACATCTATAGGCAAATCCTCCCAATTGAGTTCTCTTAATTCTTTTAGACCTTGAAACATACCGCAATCTATCAGTATGTTTTGTTCTGACGTTTCAATTAAAAATTTTGATCCCGTCACAACTCCTGCTGCACCCAAGAAATTGATTTTTACAAATTTTTCCATGATTCAATTATTTAATTAACCACACAATTGAGAAATTTCACTTAGAATTTTCTTTTTCCGCGTCTCGGAAACTCCAAGATGGTCTAAATAAAACTTATCATTTATTAAATCTCTACACAGTACCACCGACCGACTGAGAAGGAATTGTTTTTCTCTCTGACTAAGCAGTGTAGATACGGTTATAGGATATAATCCTAATCGGTCTATCCTATCTTTTAAACCATTATCTGGTGGATAATCCCAACTCAATAAATACAATCCACAACATTTACCGTATTGCAAGGCATCTTTTGTAAACCGTGTATTGGTTACCACCCAACCCGCTGTAAGTAATACTTTATTTTTAGAGTTTTTGTTCCAGTTGGCTTTTACATCTTTAAATCTTGAATTAATATATAAAGGAATTTTTACATTACACTTAAGCCCTTGTTCACTATGAAATTTGCATTCTATAACGGTTGACTCTGTATTTTTATGTGCGATGACGTCGATTTCGTGTGAGACACATTTACCTTGTAAAGTTTTACCAACCTCCGTTTTGTAACCTGAATATTTTAAAATTGCACTTACAAAACGCTCAAAAGGAAAACCCGTTGGTCCTAATTCATAAATGGCCTTTTTAAGTTTATATTTTGAAGCAAAATGACTTTTATTCTTTTTAAGTAAAGAAAATGCTCTGTTGTAAATTTCTTTTGTTGAAATATTTTGATACAATTCATCTTGCACTTTATCTAAAATAGGATTGACAACCGCATCATCTGCTCCGGTTCTTTTTAGGGAAGTGCGTAATTTATCTAACGAAAATTTCACTTTTTCACCAGAGTATTTAATAATGTCTATATCTTCAATATTCATAATTCAAGTTTTAAAAGCATTACCAAAATCGCTATTAGCAACAAAATATATATCAGACTATGCAAGGAATAACTAAAAACGGCACTTTTGGATTGAATCCAATTTTATGCACTACAGGTTCGTTCATTATATTTTCAATAACGCTATGTTTATAGTTTATCATCACGAGCATATCAATACCAAGTTCTTCGATAAAATCATTTATTTCTTCGTGCTTTTTTGCGTAATCTGGCATCCAATGAAAGATGTGCGGATGGTTTTCGAGGTGTACTTTTAACATAGATAAATTATAATCTTGTGTACTCGTTAGTTTGTTATTTTTAGTTATATGAACAATTCTAATTTTAGAGTTATATAATTCTGCTAAGTCTTTTATAGGTTGTAATTCTTCGCCATAACACCTGTTAAAGTTAGTTGGGAATGCAATTTGTTTTGGAGCCATAAATTCAAACTCATCGGGAATGACTAATATTGGACACACCTTTGTTTTTAGCGTGTTAACAGTATTACTTCCAAAGAATAACTCTTTTGTTTTAGAAGCTCCCTTTGTACCCATTACAATAAGATCTATAGTATGATTTTCTACTGCTGTTTCAATGGCCTTCTGTAAACTATCGTTGCTTAGGATAATTTCAAAACTATGATTCGCATTGCTATCAGCACTCTCGGACATTTCTTTTAATTCAATTAATTGTCTCCATGCTTCATCTTTTATCTCATCTACATATTTTGCTGTGATATAAGTCCTATCCGTAGTGTTTGTCGCTGACCAAGCGTGTAAAAAATAAAACTTACATTCTACCTCAGCATATAATTTTAGTGCATAAACTGCTGCGCTCCAGGCATTATCTGAAAAATCCGTGGGTAATACAATGTGCTTTACCATGTCTATAAGGAATAAATTATTAATCTATAAATAAAATCAGAGAACATTTATAGCTCTGACGGAATTACCAAAAAAGGAACATTTAACGTGAAACCAATCTGATTAATCGTGTTTTTAAAGAACAGATTCTCAAAGAAAGAATGCTTATTATTTATCATCACTAAGAGATTGATTTTCTGTTTTATTTGAAATTGATTGATAGCATTCGTTATTTCCATGCTTTCAAACTGATGAAACAAAAAAGCAGAACTTTTAAATAACAATTCTAATCTTTGTTTATTTAATACTTGTTTCTCATTAAGTTCATAACCTGTGGAAACATGTAAAACATTTAATCTCGCATGGTTTGAAGCCACTAATTCTTTTAGAATTTTAAGGGAAGACTCTTTATACTCAACATCTAAATCGGTTGGGAATAAAATCTCGTGAGGTGCTTCATAAGAAAAGTTTGATGGCACAGCCAAAACAGGACACTTCACTTCTTTAAATACGTGTACCGTATTGGATCCAAAGAGCACTTCTTTTGCTCCTGTAGCTCCTTTAGTTCCCATAACTACAAAATCAATTTTATGTTCCTCTACAAATTCTTTAATGCCAGAAACTAGGGTATTGAATCTTGCAACGGTTTCAAACTTATGATTAGGGTTATTATAGGTCTCATTTAGAGTTGATGCTATAGAATTCAAATTATTTTGTGAAGTGGTTCTAACAGCATCACCTAAACCAAATTGGGCGGGATAACCAAGAACATATTCTACATTGTAAATAACAGGTGTATACGCATTAAACAAATAAAAAGTACATTCTTCGTCTTTTAATAATTGTACAGCGTAATTTATTGCATTCCGAGAATTTTCGGAAAAATCGGTGGGAAGTAGAATGGATAACATGATAATTGTTTTAAAATTCTCTACTAAAAGTAAAGCGTTGAAAAACAAAAAACAATGATATATATCAGACAGAATTTTTCAAAAAAAGCATCCAGTTAAAAATAACTGGATGCTTTCATTGATTAATAGCAAACATTATAGTTATTGTAATAATAACTAATCAAAGTTAATTTCTCTTTATATTAAAAGACATGATATATATCAGTAATTAATTTAATTTATAATATTATTTATCTAATTAAGGACTTTAAAAAGGCACAATATTATAAGCTACATTAAGTAAAAAGACGCCAATCAAAAACAATAAGGTATAAATCACTTGCACCATTTTTATATTAATAATCTCTAACCAATATACAGTTGGTTTGGGAAACATAAACAAGGCCAATCCAAAAAACAAAGATGTCCAACCTATAAGGGTAATGATTAGTTTATAATTAGGTTCCCATATATTGTGAAACAGCGTATTTAAGAGTCCCACAATTATGGCTACAAACGAAAAAATAATTAAAAATTTTTGATCTTTAAGATCGTTAAAAATCTGCTTAATACGTTTTGGGTTTAGACTTAAAATTAAAAAGAAAATAATAAGGTACCATCCCCAAAACTTTGCTAAAAAAATTGAATTGTCCATAATTAAAGTATTTTATTCATGTAAGACCAAAAATGGTATATTGGTGTGATACGTGATTTTTTCTACATTGGAATGAAATAATATACTCTGAAAATAATTGAGATTCTTAGCCACCATAACAATCATATCAATATCTCTACTTTCAACAAAGCATTGTATAGCATCTTCTACTTTTCCATTTGTTAGAAAATGAAAACTAGGTTTAAATTCTTCAAAATAATCGTTTAAAACATCTTTATTTTCAAGTTGTTCTGTATTTAATTGTCCCCCTTTTTTATGAATATGTATGATACGTAAACTTGCTTCTAACGTTTTTAAGATATTGGTAAAAGTCTGAAGCGGCAATAAATCATAAGAAAGATTAAAATCTGTTGGAAATGCAATTTCCTTAATGGGTTTATATTTAGCATCCTCTGGAACCACTAGAGTTGTACATTTCACTTTTGTAATAACATCACCTGTATTACTTCCAACAATATATTCTTTAAGCCCTGATGCACCTTTAGTCCCCATCACTAAAAGATCTATCTTTTTTTTGTTAACATATTTTCTAATAGATTCTAAGAAAAAACCATGATCAGTTAAGGTATAAAACTTATGGTTTTTATTAGGCTTGTGCTGTTCTCCAAGTTCTTTAAGTAAGGTTCTTAATTTTTGCTTTGAAGGTTTAATATAGATATCCTCAATTTGATCTGCAGTTGGCACATAGCCCGTATCTCCTGCCATAAAGGTATCTACTCTACTAACGTGAAGCAAATAAAAATTGCATGCAACTGGTTCAAAAAAGTCAATGGCATAAGAAATGGCATTCCACGAGTTTTCAGAAAAATCTGTTGGTAATAAAATGTTCATCGTTTAAATTTCTTAGGATATACAAATCTAAATCGATGAGCAGTATTAAAATATGATATCGGTCATATTGAACTCGATTAAACTTTTTAATTCACTAAAATTCAAAAAAGCTTAGATGAATTAACGAACCAATGTGCTTGCAAATCAATTGATATCATGTAATTTTTGAAGGTCTAGAATTTTAATATTTCGACCTTGCATTTGTATGATTCCTTTCTTCTTAAAGTCTGACATCGTTCTAATCAATGTTTCAGTAGCAATACCTGCAACACTTGCTAAATCATTTCTAGAAATGACAATAGGATCACCTGGTTTTGAATTTAATTTTTTTGCAAACCTCAAAATTGTAGCCGCTGTTTTTCGCTGTACAGAACTGTAAGCCATTTGCAATAATTGGTCCTTAACACCAGTGATGTCTTCGGTTAATAGCTGAATGACTTCTAATGTTAGTTTATGGTTACTATCCAAAACATCTGTTAATTCGGCTTTTGAAACTCCAGCCAATTCAACATCCTTCATGGCAATTGCAGTTTCTCTGTAAGGTATATTTTGGGTAAAAGAGGTATAGCCAAAAAGATCATCTTCAGAATGAAGCGCAGTTGTCAATTCCTTTCCATTAGTATCAAATTTATAACACTTAACTACCCCTTTTAGAATTAGATATATAAAGTTAGAGTTATGGCCTTCTTTATAAATAATTTCATTTTTAGGATAATTAAATATAGTACCATTATCGTCAAAAAAGTTTTTTAAGTCACTTAAGGTTCTTAATTCATCTTCATTCGTCTCTTTGGTATTTTGAAATGATTCTTGTTCTTCTTTTAATAACGCTACTTTGGCAATTCTACTTTCAATTGCATTTATTATTTCGTCTTCAGTAAAAGGTTTAGTGATATAATCATCGGCACCTAAATCCATACCTTTTCTCACATCTTGTCGTTCTGTTTTGGCTGATAAGAAAATAAAAGGAATAAACTTTGTGGCATTATCTTTAGAAAGTCCTTCTAAAACACCATAACCATCTAAAATAGGCATCATAATATCACAAACTATAATATCTGGTTGATGAGCTTTTGCCTTTTCGAGACCTATTTTTCCGTTGCCAGCGGTAAGAACTTCATAATTTGAAAGCTCTAATAATTCAGCTGTATTTTCTCTTAATACGGTATCGTCCTCTATTAATAATACTTTTTTCATACTTCTGCTTTGTTAGGGAGTTCTATAGTAAACGTTGAGCCTTTATGCTCAATACTTGTAAATGTAATACTACCATTTAATTTCTCTAAATGGTCTTTAACGATATTTAAACCAATACCAGTACCTTGCATTAGAAGGGCATTTTCTGCTCTAAAATAACGCCCGAATATGTTTTTCTGATCTTTCTTAGGAATACCAATACCATTATCCTTTATTTTAAAGATGGTAGTATCCATATTTTGAAAAATTTCAATATCTATAATGGTGTTTTCAGATGAATATTTAATAGCGTTATATATTAAATTAGACAAGGCCAATTCTACAATTTTCTCATCTTGATATAGTGATAAATCGTCAATATTTTCAGGATAGTTAATGTGTTGCCCATCTTTTAATACCATATTGGCATTATATATAACTTCATTTAAAACTTTGCTTATTTTAAAGTTTGAAAATTTATAATTAATCTTTCCTTTTTCCAATTTTTCTACAGACAGAAAATCATTTAAAATAACATTAAGGTATTGTACTTTGTCTGTAATTGTTGAAATATGCTTTTCGCGCTTATCTTGTTGCTCAGTTAGCTTATATTTTCCCAACAACATCGTAGATGTTAAAATACCGCTTAAAGGTGTTTTAAATTCGTGAGACACCATAGATAAAAACTTAGTTTTCAAATCATTAAGGTCTTTTTCTGCTGCTAAAGCGGTTTTTAATTCATCCGTTCTTACGGCAACAGTTTTTTCTAATCTTTCTGTATAATTTTTTTGTTCGGTAATATCTAAAATAATAGCTACATACACGTCTCTATCACCTAATTTAGAGCGCTGCAAATGAATATTGGCTGGATACGTGGTGCCATCTTTTCTTGTATGTATGGCTTCCAATTCTAATTTTTCAATGCTGCCATTATTAAGTGATTCTATTTCTTCCCTAAATTCAGCCTCCGTGTAATCAGCTTTTATATCTAAAGGTGTCATAGACTTAAGTTCTTCTAAACTATAGCCTATGTTTTTTAGAGCACCTTGATTAACATTAATGAAATTTAAGGTTTTAGCATCAAACACATAAATCTCGTTTAGAGATTCGAGAAATATTTTAGCTAAATGATTTTTTTCTTGTTCTAATTTTTTTCGTTCTGTGATATCAATTACTAATGTCATAATAAAATCATGACCATGAAAACTAAACGGATTTAAACTCGCTTCAATAGGGAAAATGCTACCATCTTTTTTTGCACCGTAGATATCACGACCGTGTCCCATGCTACGTTGTTTATGCTCTTTAACAAAACCTTTAAAATGCGCACCATGATTTGCATGGTAATTCTTTGGAATTAACACATTTAAGGGCTGATTAGAAAGCTCTCCCTCACCATAGCCAAACATAATTTCTCCAGCTTTATTAACCTCAACAATCTTTTGATGTTTATCAACTATAACAACACCTTCAGAAATAGAATCTAAAAGAATATTAAAAATATCTCGGTCTTGCTCAAACATAATGGTTGTTTTTATTAAAAGCGACTAAGATAATTATTCCTAATTAATTATTAATACTTGAATCGTTAAGTTTATCAAAGAACCTTCCCAACTGACTTATATCATATGAATAAAGAATCAAACGCTTTAATTTTAGTGTTTAAAATATTGAATTTTGAACTCAAAAAACGCTATAGAATTTTATAGAAGTCTTGGCAAACTCTTTTATGCTTTTGCAGCAACTGACAATTGTGTAAGACCAGAAGAATTTAAGGCTCTTGAAACTATTATTAATGAAGAATGGCTATCATTAAGTGACGAAGCAAAATACATTTTAGAAACCTTTAAACAACTACAAAGTAGCGAAGAAACCGACCTCAATATCTGTTTTGAGAGTTTTGTCGATTTCAAAAAAGCACATATTGAGTTATTTAATATAAATATGAATTCAAAAATTCTAAAAACAGCAACTGCCATCACTACAAGTTTTTCTGGGCAAAATAAGTCGGAATTAATTTTACTCGCTAAGCTTGATTTAGAATTAAAAAAAGAAATTTAAAAAGATTAAATATAGTTAGCCTGACTACGATAATGTTACAAAACTTCGATCAGAGTTAACTTTAACCTATTAATTATTAAAATATAGAAATCATGAAAAGAGCATTATTAGTATTACTCGCACTTTTTGTTCTTCCTTTTTTTGGAAATGGACAAACTATTGAAAATATCGACTTTGTCTCCCCTTTTCATAATGGTTTAGCTGCCATAAAAAAAGATGGACAATGGGCTTTTATAAATACAAAAGGCGCAATTGTTATTGACTATAGAACTGATTTAGTGGTAACCACAACAGACCATGTAAACTATCCCATATTTAATGATGACAGATGTATCATTGAACAAGATAAAAATGGCATTTCTTACTTTGGTTATATAGATACTTCTGGCTCCACCGTAATTGAACCTCAGTTTTTAAATGCGGCTAATTTTAGCAATGGAAAGGCACTCGCTTTAGAATTGATAAAAAACACGGTAGCTAAAAATGAAGCTTTAGGTAAAAATGTCGTCTATTATAAATATTATGAAGTAGTAATAGACCTGGAAGGTAAGGTTGAAAATTATTTAAATCCTAAAGGTGTAAATGTAGTTATAGATAAAGAATTCTTACGCGAACCACCAATCATCACCGCCAAACGGCTTTCAGATCATCTTTACGCTTTCAAAAACAAGAATAACAAATGGACTTTGATAAAGCTAAATTAAAGAATGATGAAACTATATCGTGTATTGTTCATTTTCTTAATCTTGCAATCTTGCGGACATAAAACAGATAAGGTTCTACCCGAAGAACGCACTTTAACTGAAGCCGTGTATTCTTCAGCAATTATACAGCCAGATAGTTTATACCAAGTCTATGCAATCGTCTCTGGTATATTGGATGCTAATTTAGTTGAAGAAGGCGACTTGGTGTCAAAAAATGATGCGCTATTGCAAATCATTAATAGTACACCAAAAATAAATAGTGAAAATGCAAAGTTGGCTTTAAATTTAGCTCAAGAAAATTATACTGGTAATGCTGCAATTCTAAGCAGTATAGAAGATGAAATAACAGCTGCCACCCTAACCTATAAAAATGATTCTATAAATTATTACAGACAAAAAAATCTATGGAATCAGCATATTGGGTCTAAAGTACAATACGATACCAAAAAACTAAATTATGAATTAGCTTCAAATCAATTAAAACTTTTACATAACAAATATAATAGAACAAAAAATGAACTTCATACAGCTGTAAAACAAGCTCAAAATAATTACCAATCGTCTTCCATTATGAATTTAGATTTCACTGTAGAAAGTAAGATTAATGGTAAAGTTTATGCTTTATATAAAGAACCTGGTGAAATTGTAACTACCATGGAACCTTTAGCGAGTATTGGTAGTGCTCAAAGTTTTATAATAGAGCTTTTAGTTGATGAAGTAGATATCGTTAAAATTATTGTAGACCAAGATGTGATTTTAAATTTAGATGCTTATGACGACGTGATTTTTAAAGGAAAAATCTCAAAAATATACCCTAAAAAAGATGAACGCAACCAAACGTTTAAGGTCGAAGCTAATTTTATAGAACAACCAAAAATATTATATCCAGGACTTTCTGGTGAAGCGAACATCATTATCGCTGAAAAAGAAAAGGTTTTAACACTGCCTAAAGCTTATATTATAGATGGTAACAAAGTTAAAACAGACGACGGTATTGTAACTATAGAAACAGGTTTAGAAAATATGAATTATATCGAAATTTTATCTGGATTAAGTAAAGACACCTATGTCTATAAGCAAAACTAATGGTCAACTGGAATATTATATTAAGCATTGCAAAAACCCATTTACTCACTAAAATAAAGCAAACTTCCATTGCTGCACTTGGTGTTACCTTTGGTATTGGCTCTTATATTACTTTAGTGTGTTTTATGACGGGATTAAATACCATGCTAGATGATTTAATATTAAACCAAACACCTCACATTCATATTTATAATGAAATAGAACCTTCCGAACAACAGCCTATTTCTTTGTATGATAAATTAAAAGACAATTTTACTATTGTACATTCTATTAAACCCAAATTGAGTCAGAAAAAAATTCATAACGGCTTACCGATTATAAATTATCTAGAAAAAAACACAGAGGTTAGAGGGGCAATTCCGCAGGTTAAAACTCAAATTTTCTATATGGCAGGCTCTATTGAGTTAGCAGGAAATTTAACAGGCATCAATCCAATAGATGAAGTGCAATTCTTTAACCTAGGAGATTATATTGTAGAAGGTTCTGCAGAAGCTTTACAAAATACAGACAACAGTATTTTATTAGGTATTGGAATTGCAAAAAAGATGGCTTTAAAAGTGGGTGACCGCATACAGATTAGTCCTATTAATGGTGGTATTTTTCCTCTAAAAATTGTAGGGCTTTATCAAAGTGGCATTGCTGAATTAGATGCTGTTCAAAGTTTTAGTAATTTAAAAACAGTACAACGAATTTTAGGTGAAGCCAATAATTATATCACAGATATTAACGTTAAACTTTACGATATAGAAAAAGCCTTTCCACTCGCTCAAAATATTGAAAAACAATTCAATTTAAAAGCAGTAGATATTAAAACAGCAAACGCACAATTTGAAACCGGAACTGATATTAGAAATCTTATTACATATGCCGTATCAATCACTTTACTTATCGTTGCTGGTTTTGGCATTTATAACATCTTAAACATGCTTATATATGAAAAAATGAATGATATCGCCATACTTAAAGCCATTGGGTTTTCGGGTAGAGATGTGCAACTAATATTTATGAGTCAAGCCATGATTATTGGTTTTATTGGAGGTGTTTTAGGCTTGTTAATTGGTTATGGCTTATCGAGTTTAATTGCAACAATTCCATTTAAAACGGAAGCGATACCAACGGTAGAAACCTATCCGATAGATATACAACCCGCATTTTTTATTATTGGTTTTTCATTTGCTATGCTTTCAACATTTCTTGCTGGATATTTACCTGCAAGAAAAGCTAAAAAAATTGATCCTGTAAACATCATAAGAGGCCTGTAATATGAACACAGTATTAGAAGCAAAACATATTAATAAATACTTCAAAAACCCAGTATTGTTTCATGTTTTAAAAGACATCAACTTTCAGGTGAAAAAAGGAGAATTTGCGTCCATCATGGGAAAATCGGGTTGTGGAAAATCGACATTACTCTATATACTTTCTACAATGGATACTGATTATGATGGTGAATTATATTTAGACAACAACCTTATAACCGGAAGCGACAATAAGCATCTATCCTACATGAGGAATAAGCACATTGGCTTTGTATTTCAGTTTCATTATTTACTAACTGAATTTACCATTTTAGAAAATGTAATGCTTCCTGCTAAAAAATTAGGTGAAAAATCATACCAAGAAATTGAGCATGACGCTATGGAAAAATTAAAAATGTTGAATATTGAACATTTAGCAACAAAACGTGCCTCACGTGTTTCTGGTGGAGAAAAACAGCGTGTTGCTATTGCTCGTGCTTTAATAAATAATCCTTCTATTATTATGGGAGATGAACCCACAGGAAATCTAGACAGCCATAATGCAGAAAATGTATTTAATATTTTTAAACAGTTAAGCGATGAAGAAGATTTATCCTTACTTATAGTCACACACGATGAAGATTTCGCAAAAAAAACAGATCGAATTATTCAAATGGAAGATGGTAAAATAATACTATAAGCCATCCTTACGCACTGATATTTATCATATTAAACACCTCGTATTATAGTTACCTTTAGTTGGTATTCTTAAATTATAATGTCATGAAATCATTACAAAGTATAGAAAATCAAATTATAAGGCTCACCACAAGTATAGAGGTTAATTACCCTGAATTATACAAAACTCTAGATGAGAGTCCTGTAACGATTCCCTCGTCATCACATCCAGATATGACCATAACTATTATGGAAGATTACCTCGAGACACTCAAACAAATGCTAAAGCAATATACCAAAACACATAATAAACAATAAGGGTATGGTGCCACTTTGAACATCAAAAAAATAATGATATGATGACAAATTAGCAACAGAATAAAAAGGGTTAATCACTTAATTATAACAATTTACAAATCCATTTTAAATGATAGACTTTGACCTAGTAAATAAGTGGATTAACACTAATCCCGTTTTAGTGAGTATTATCAAATTTATGATTGCTCTAGTGTTGATATTAATTGTTATTCAGTTATTAAGACGCTATTTAAAAAAGAAAATATCTAATACGGTTATACGCTATAAAGCTCAGAAAGGCATTGAGTTTATTGGCTACGTGATTTTAATTTTTTTAGCTATTGTCTATTTTTCAGGCTCTATTAAAGATTTCACTATTATTATTGGTTTATTTACCGCAGGATTAGCCTTTACGTTACAAGAGTTGATTCTTAGTATTGCAGGTTCTGTTTATATATTTTTAGTTAAAGTATATAAACCTGGTGATCGTATAGAAATTAACGGTATTAAAGGAGATGTGATTGATGTAGATAGTATTTATACCACAATGATGGAAATTGGCCAATGGGTAAGTAGCGATAATTATAGCGGACGTATCGTAAAATTAAGTAATGCGTTTGTCTTTAAAGGCCCTATTTATAATTACTCTCAAGATTTTCCATTTATATGGGACGAGTTTAATTTACCTATTCGTTACGGTTCTGATATTGATTTAGCAAAGTCAATAATCCTTAAAATAGCTTCTGAAACGCTTTCGGATTATACCGCCAAATCAAAGGAGCAATGGAACGAAGTCGTTAACAAATTTTATATAGAGGATGCAGAAGTAGATCCAACATTAGCAATTTCATTGACTGATAATTGGATACAATTCAATTTAAGATATATTGTAGACTTTAAAAAGCGACGACTCACCAAGCATACGCTGAATGAAAAAATCCTCTTAGAAATAGAAAAAACCAACGGTAAAATTATATTAGCATCTACTACTATTGAATTAATAAAAATTCCTGATTTAAAGACGAAGCGAGATGGCGAAGTGAAATGACAAAAGGCACTTTAAAATTATTGTTATTCTTAAAATTGATGACATAACTTGAAAAACAAACCACCATGAGATATCTATACTTATTAATTTTCCTCCTAATATTTTCAAATTGTAAAAATGAAAAGCATGAAGAAATCAACAGTAATCGTAACGATATTGAAGATCTTATGCCAGCTACTGTGGACACTTTAAGATTTAAAGATGTAGATATTGAAACATTAGACAAGTCCATATCAATTGAGCTAAAACAAAAGCAATTGATTGATAAAAAAGACGAAAGTGAAGAACTTCAGATATTAATTATCGACAAAAACTATCGTATTGAAAAGCCAGATTACGTCATCAATTTTAAGTACCCATTACTCAATGAGTCCTTTAGTCCAAACAATAGAAATTTTAACGATTTTATTAACGACTATTACATCAACATAAAAAAAACGGAACAAGAGATCTTAGAAAGCAAGTTGTTGTGTGATAGTATTGAAGCCATAGCATTTAGAGAAGAACGTTTTATAGATTATAAAATTTATAACGTTAATGATCAACTTATAAGCGTGTTGTTTTATAAAGAAAATTTTTATACGGGCGCAATGCACCCTAGTTTTTCTTTTGATGGCTTTAATTTTGATTTAAACAAAGGTGTCTTTATGACTTATAAAAACTTTTTTGTTCAAGACTCAGAAGCGGAATTAGTAAATATCCTCAACGAAAATATTAAGAAACAAATAGGGAAAGGAGACCTCTATTATGATTGCTGGGAAGTGTCTATAGATGATTTTATTACAAGCAAAAACAACTTTGTACTTAATGATACCTATGTCGAATTCTATTTTGATGATTGTATCATTTGCCCTTCTTACACAGGGACCTATTCTATAGAACTTCCATTAGTAGAGCTTTTATCAGTATTGAAGAAATTTGAAACCAATCCATTAGTGTTTTAATACGATTGAAATTAAATAAAAAGCAAATATTACGTCTTAGGCATCTTTCAATACAAAATAACGCTATTAACTATCAAGATAAACACGCTCAATTGCAGTGCTCCCTCTGTTTCCTTTCATAACGCTGTGTTCTTAAATGCCATTTTATGTTTGCTTCTATCCATTCTTCTTCCATTTTTAGGATAAGGAAATAGTTCAAAACAAAAAACCCATAACTTTCGTTATGGGTTTTTTTATGCGGAGAAAGAGGGATTCGAACCCCCGGAGGTGTGACCCTCAACAGTTTTCAAGACTGCCGCATTCGACCACTCTGCCATTTCTCCAAGTGTCTCATCAGGTATTCCCTGAATGCGGGTGCAAATATAAAATCCTTTTTGTTCTAGGCAAAGGATTTTGCATACTTTTTTTAAAAAAATTTAATTGGTTCATTTAACCATCAGTATTGCAAGATTTAAGAAAGCATTGTACTTTCGAAATTATTTTCGAATTAAGCAACTAACATCCCTAAATAATCATTTTATGAAACCTTTTATATTTCTATTTCTGTTCTTTTTTACATTACAAAGTAATGCACAAAACACAACTATTGCGGCAGGCGAAAAGCTTGTATTCAGTGCGTCTTATAATATGTCTGGGCTATTAACAGATATTGCTGAAGTAAAAATGGAAACGAGTGAAATAAAGACATCCAAAAACACATTGCTACGCTTAAAATGTACAGCTACATCTTACAAAAATTGGGATAATTTTTTTAAAATCAGAGATTTATACGAAAGCTATGTAAATCCAAAAACATTAACTCCATATTTATATAAGAGGGATATTGATGAAGGAGGTTATTATAAGTTTATGCAGTATAAGTATAGTCATTTATCAAAACTTGTAAAAAGTCTAAAACGAAAGAAAAATACAGATGGTACATATTGGGAAGAAAATAAAACGGTAAAAATTGGTGCCTCTACTAAAGATATAGTCAGTACTCTTTATGGCATAAGAAATTTAGATATCCATAAAGCAAACCCAGGCGATCAGCAAGAATTCACCATTTTATTTGATAATAAAGAAATAACCCTTAACATTAAATATATTGGTAAAGAAACCATACAAACCAAAATCGGTAACAAAGAATGTTATAAATTAGCTATTACTTTAAAAGGCAACAATTTATTAAAAGGCGATAATTCTAATCTTATTTGGCTAACTGCGGATGCCAATAAAGTACCTGTATATGCTAAGTTTAAAATTCCGGTTGGAAATGGTGAATTAAAGATTTTGTCTGCAACCGGTTTAAAAAATTAAAAGAAAATGAAAAAAGCAATCACCATATTAGGTTTTATTTGTGCAATAATTGCTGTTATAATCTCAGTAACACCTTTATATAATTTAGCTTTTGCACCAATCATAATTGCATTTCTAAGTGGTTTATTTCTAATTTATTTGTCAAAAAATGAGCCGTCAAAACCAAAAACTATTCAATATATATTTTTACTCGTTATTATTTCTTTGAGCTTAACAATATATAAAGGTGTTGTAAATACTGCAGAATTAGGCGATACAGAACAATTAGAACAAAGAGATGAAGAAAACCTTGAAGATTCAAAAGAAATTCTTGAAGATCTCGAAATTGATGAAGACTTTTAAAAATTTCTAAGAAAAATTTTCATCAAATTATCTTATTTTTGCTGAAATCAATTAGTTACATGAAAGTATTTTTTGCTTCTGTTCTGCTTTTTGTAGGTTCTTGTGCTACAATTAGACATAGTGAGAAAATTAACAATTTAAAAGACAGTATCACTTTTTCAGATGAAACTGTAGTTATTACTTATTTAAATACTATTACATCTGAAGAATTAAAAACGCATGTCGTGGAAGTTGCTTCAGATAAGTATAATGGTAGAATGACAGGAGAAGAAGGCCATAATTTAGTTTGCAATTATATTAGAGAGCAATATAAAAACGATAGCATTAGTGCACCAGAATCTCATCCCGACTATTATCAAAAAGTACCAAAAAAGGACTTACCAAATAATCTGAATGACTCACAAAATATTATAGCCTATATTGAAGGTTCTGAATTTCCAGACGAATATGTTTATATCACTGCACATTCAGATCACGAAGGCATTAAAAACGGTCAAATTTATAATGGTGCAGATGACAATGGTTCTGGTACTGCTGCCGTTTTAGAAATAGCAGAAGCTTTTAACCAAGCCACTAAAGATGGTCATCGTCCTAAACGAAGCATTGTTTTTCTTCATGTTACAGCGGAAGAAGTTGGTTTACACGGTTCTAAATTTTATACAGAAAATCCAATATTTCCTATCGAAAATGCAGTCGCAACCTTAAACATGGATATGATTGGGCGTGTTGATGATAGACATAAAGACAATGAAAACTATATTTATGTTATCGGATCAGACAGAATGAGTTCCGAACTCTATTATATCACAGAACAAGCGAATACAACGTTTACAGATCTTCATCTAGATTATAAATATAATGAGGAAAGAGACACAAATCAATATTATTACCGATCGGATCACTATAACTTTGCTTTAAAAGATGTTCCCGTTATATTCTTTTTTAATGGTGAGCATGAGGATTATACAAAACCAACAGATACTGCAGATAAAATTAATTATCCATTACTAGAAAAGCGCACAAAATTAATATTTGCTACAGCTTGGTATTTAGCCAATTCTAAAACACGACTTAAGAAAGGAATTATCTGATGTTAAAATTTGTTAAAAGAAACGAGACTAAACATATACCCTATTCTATTTTCGTAACTTTAAAGCTAATTTTATTTGAAGGTATCGTTGAAATTACCTTCCTTTCACACTAACTACCCAATGACTTTCTTTACATGAAAAAATCACTACTATTAGGTGTTGCATTCGCAATAGTAACAAGTTGTGGCACCTCTTCAAAAAGCAGTGCAAAAACAACTCAAAATAATATACCCGAACAAATAGATCCTTCTGTATATGCTTCTACCATAACTTCGGCTGAATTAAAAACTATGCTTTACAAGTACGCTTCAGATGAATTTGAAGGTAGAGATACAGGTGCAAAAGGACAAAAAATGGCTATAGAGTATTTAAAGCAGAAGTATATTGATATGGACATCCCTACTCCATTAGGTGGTAATGATTATTTTCAAGAAGTGCCATTAGAAAAACAGAAGATAGCTGAAATTAAAATGAATGTTAATGGAAAAACATTTGAAAACTTTAAAGACATAATAGTACTTTCAAATTCAAAAAGTATAACAATATCAGCTTCGAAGATTATATATGTTGGTTATGGTATTGATGATGAAAATTATTCCGATTATAAAAATATTGATGTAACCGGAAAAATTGTACTAGCCAAATCTGGTGAACCTAAAGATAATAACGGAAATTACATTACCACAGGTGAATCAACTGACACTAAGTGGTCTAATGGTTACAAATCATTATCTAACAAAACGGATGTAGCAAAAAAACGAGGGGCTCAAGCAATTTTATTTATTGATGATGATTTGTTTTCGAAGTATGCACCTTTTTACCAGAGGCAATCAGCAGGTAACATTGCACGGCGTTTATCATTGAAAAGTAATGAAAAAGACATACTAATCTTAATGATAAATGAAACCTTAGGAAAAGCGCTACATACATCAATTTCTGAAGAATCTACACCTAAAGAAATCGAAACCAACGTAACCTTAGAAATTGAAAATAAGTCCGACGCTATCACTTCAGAGAATGTTGTAGCCTTCATAAAAGGTTCTGAAAAGCCAGATGAAATCGTTGTGTTATCAGCACATTTAGATCACGAAGGCATAAAAAATGGAGAAATTTATAACGGAGCAGACGATGACGGTTCTGGTACAGTAGCGATTTTAGAAATTGCACAGGCTTTTAAAGCTGCAGAAAAAGCCGGACATGGACCAAAACGTTCTATTTTATTTTTACACGTTACAGGTGAAGAAAAAGGACTTCTAGGATCTAGACATTACACAGATAACGATCCTATTTTTCCTTTAGTGAACACCGTAGCAAACTTAAACATTGATATGATTGGAAGAACCGATCCTGAACGCACCATTGGTACAAGAAACTATATTTACCTTATTGGTAGTGACAGATTAAGCACAGATTTGCATAACATCTCGGAAGAAGTAAATAACACGTATACAAATCTAGAATTAGATTATAAATTCAATGCTGAAAATGATCCCAATCGTTTTTATTTCAGATCGGATCATTACAACTTTGCTAAAAATAATATTCCGGTTATATTTTATTTTAATGGCACGCACGACGATTACCACAAACCATCTGACACACCAGATAAAATTGAATACGATTTATTAGAAAACAGAGCAAAACTCGTTTTTTATACGGCTTGGGAAGTAGCTAATAGAGACCAACGTTTAGTGGTTGATAAAGCAGTTACGGAATAAATAAACGCCACCAAATATAAAAAAGGTCTTTCATTTAATTGGGAGACCTTTTTTAGTTTAAGTATATAAACAAAGCTCCTCTGTTGAGATAAGCTTCGTATTTTGGATGGAAGATTAGGTTTACTTCAACTGAGCTCAGTATAAATTTCTCAACCTATTGTTTATCGTTAAACTTATTGTACAAAAAAAGCTCCTCTTTTCAGAGAAGCTTTGTATTCTGGGTGGAAGACCGGGTTCGAACCGGCGACTTTCGGTACCACAAACCGACGCTCTAACCAGCTGAGCTACAACCACCATTTTAAATTGGATTGCAAAGATAATTTATTTGTTATCTCTTGCAAACAGTTTTTGAAATTATTTTAAATCAAATAACGATTCCACAGCTACAAATCGCTCAACTGTATAACCCTCAGCATGTTCCACGCCAATTAATCGCCCTAAATTTCTTGCACGATAATCAACGCTGTCTGTGAAGTTCTTGCTAGAAATCGGAGTTTCAGGCTCTTTACTATTTGGATCAAAAAATTGTGTTTGGTATGCTAACACAGATTCTTCCTTTTTATCCATAAAACCAGAGACATCTACAACCACATCTGGTTCAATATCTTTCCATTGTATATAATGGTAAACGACTTTTGGTCTCCACTGTTCTTGTGGTTGATTTTCATCACCATAAAAGGTTTCAATTTTTTTTAATCCACTTAAAAAACAAGCATCACTTACTAATTGACTTCCTTTTGGGTGATCAATATGTCTATCGTCAATGGCATTACAAATAATTATTTCGGGTTGGTAATAACGAATCATCTTTATGAGTTCAAGTTGATGCGTTTTATCATTAATAAAGAAACCATCGGCAAATCGCATATTAATTCTAGAATGAACACCTAATATTTTAGCCGCAATGAAAGCTTCTTCATCACGTGTTTCAGCTGTTCCTCTTGTCCCTAGTTCGCCTCTAGTTAAATCTATAATTCCTACTTTCTTTCCTCTTGAAACTTCTTTTGCTAATGTTGCACCACAGCCTAATTCTACATCATCTGGATGTGCACCAATAGCTAGTATATCTAATTTAATCTGCATATGTTTATTGTTTATAAAAGTCATACATCGCATCTAAATCGTCTTTATATTCTCAAAGACAACGTTAATTATAGATGTTTTATGCTCATTTTATTCATTTATAGTTATCAAAAATATTAAAAAGAAGATAGAATATCACGTTCTTTTTAATTCGCAAACGGTTTCGATTGAATTAATCCATTTTTTATTCAAAAATGAGTAGTCATAATTGAAAAATCCTCAATACTTTCAAAGTATGACTTTCGTCATAAAAAACACCCTATATAGACTATAACTTTACAGTATCAAAAAAAGATAAAGTCCTTATGACCTTAACGTTAGCTGTTTTAATTATTACGACTCCTCTATTCATTAGGAGGCAAATTACATCAATTAACACCATATAAATTTATTTTTTTTAGGACTATTAAACGAAAAAATCACATTAAATATTAGCGCCAATAAGATTGGCCATATTAAAAACAATTTAGAATTATAAACTATTTAATCATGGAAACGTTACTAAACAATTCAATTATGAAAACTAGAGACCTCACAAAGTACGGACTGAAAGACACAAAAGCCCATTGGAACCTTTCACCCGAAGAATTACAACGCATTACTGTTGAAAAAGGCATGGGAAAAGAAACAGCTAATGGTACACTTGCTGTAAATACAGGTAAATATACTGGCCGTTCACCTCAAGACCGTTTTATCGTAAAAGACGATTACACAGCAAATAAAGTTTGGTGGGGAAAAACCAACAAAGCTATTTCTCCTGATAATTTTGATAAATTACAAGAAGAAATTACCAACTATTTAAGCAATAAAGAAATCTATGTTAGAGATGCTTATGTATGTGCTGATCCTGAATACAAAACAAATGTTAGAACAGTTACCGAATTACCATGGTCTAACATGTTTACATATAATATGTTTTTAAGATCTGATGAATCTGAATTAGAAAATTTTGAAGAAGATTGGCTAGTACTTTGTGCGCCAGGTTATGAAGCACCAGACCCAAAAGCTGTTGGTTTACGCCAAGGAAACTTCTCTATCTTAAACTTTACTAAGAAAATTGCTTTAGTAGGAGGTTCTGCTTATACAGGTGAAATTAAAAAAGGAATTTTCTCTTCATTAAACTTTATTCTTCCTGTTGAAAGAGATGTTTTACCAATGCACTGTTCTGCCAATGTAGGTGAAGATGGTGATACTGCTATTTTCTTTGGATTATCAGGAACTGGAAAAACAACATTATCTGCCGATCCTAAACGTAAGTTAATTGGTGATGATGAACACGGTTGGACAGCAGAAAACAACATCTTTAATTTTGAAGGTGGTTGTTATGCAAAAGTTATTGACTTATCAGAAGAAAAAGAACCAGACATTTTTAGAGCGGTTAGACCAGGTGCTATCTTAGAGAACGTCGTTTTTAAAGACAACGGTGAAGTTGATTATTTAGACAGTAGTATTACACAAAATACACGTGTAAGTTACCCTATTTATCATATTGATAATATTCAGGAACCATCTTATGCTGGTAATCCAAAGAATATTTTCTTCTTAACTGCAGATGCATTTGGTGTATTACCTCCAGTATCTAAGTTAACACCAGGACAAGCAGCTTACCACTTTATTTCTGGTTACACAGCTAAAGTAGCAGGTACAGAAGCAGGTATTACTGAACCAGTTCCATCATTCTCTGCATGTTTTGGAGAACCTTTTATGCCATTACATCCAACAGTTTATGCTGAGATGTTAAGTAAAAAAATGCAAGATGCTGGTGTAAACGTTTGGTTAATAAACACAGGTTGGAGCGCAGGACCTTACGGAGTAGGTTCTCGTATAAAATTAAAATATACAAGAGCAATGATTACTGCCATTTTAGATGGGCAATTGGATAATGTTGAATATGAGCAACATCCAATATTTGGATTATTTATGCCAAAAACATGTCCTAATGTTCCTGTAGAGATATTAGACCCAATGAATACTTGGGAAAATAAAGGGCAATACATCAGCAAATCAATTCAATTAGCGCATTCGTTCCACTTGAATTTTGAAAAATTTGCAAGCGAAGCTTCAGAACAAATTATTGAAGGAGGTCCATTAATTGATGAGCACCATCATTTACACGATCACATTTAATATTTCCATGACTGAAAAAGAGCCCTAATTAGGGCTCTTTTTTTATTTAAATTATAATGAAAAATCTCTTAAACATTATCTTAATTGTCTTTTTAGCCCAATCTCAATTAACTGCCCAAAATACAGCTGAAGATTATTTAGGGTCTTGGTATACCTTTGGTATTAATCATAAATTTACGGAACACTTCAGTATAACACCTTATGCAGAATTACATCTTTATGAAACCGCTTCAAATTATAATTTAACGTTTACTAGTCTTTCAGGAAATTATCATTTTAAACCTAACCAAACTATAAGTATTGCTTACGCTTTTTTAGATATTGATAGCGTTATAGATGAAGACAACCAACCCAACACCAAAGAAAACCGCATCTATGAGCAATATAGTTACCTACACAAAACAGGAAGGTTTAGTATTCAACATCGTTTTAGATTGGAGCAGCGCTTTTTAAAATTAGCAGACCAACATAACATGCAGAATAGATTGCGTTATCGATTGGGTCTAAAATATCCAATTAACACAACTTTATTTTTAGCTTTAAAAGATGAACCGTTTGTAAACTTTCAAGATCAGATGTTTCATGAGAATCGTTTTTTTATTGGCATTGGATTTAACCTTTTAAAAAATACAATTCTTGAAGTTGATTACTTTAAGCATCACATTAATAAAAACAATCTCAATCGTATTCAGATTAGTATCACTATCAACACTAACTCAAAACCACCTAAGACTATTTCAACGCCTTTATAGCCTGATTAATATCGTGTTTTATATCCTTAGTTTCTTCAATACCAACTGAAAAACGAATTAATTGATTGGTGATTCCAACAGCATCACGTTCGTCTTGTGTTAGCAAAGCATGCGAAGTTAAATATGGAGATAGCATTGTGCTTTCAACTCCTGCTAAACTCATAGATGATTTAATCAATTTTAATTGTTTTTGAAACTGAAGTGCATCTATATCGTCCGTTAATTCAAAAGATAGCATCGCACCAAATCCACTCATTTGAGATTTAGCTAATTTATAGTCTGGATGCGACTTTAAACCTGGATAATATACTTTAGAAACTTTAGAATGCTTCTCTAACCATTTGGCCAACTTCATGGCATTTTTAGTTTGTGCTTTTACACGCAAGCCTAAAGTTTTCATGCTACGCTCTAACATCCAAACCGTCATATCACTCAAATTTCCGCCTAGGTTTTTACCAACATTCCAAATACGTTCTATATGTTCATTAGAACTTGCAACTGCGCCAGCCAAAATATCACTATGACCACCAAAATATTTTGTAGCAGAATGCATCACCATATCTATCCCTAAGTCTAATGGTTTCTGATTTACAGGTGAAGCAAACGTATTATCGATTGACGTAAAAATACTTTTCGATTTACCCAGTTGGGCAATGGCCTTTATATCTGTAATTGTCAACAAAGGGTTTGAAGGTGTTTCAATATGAATCAATTTTGTATTGGGTTGAATTGCAGCTTCAAAATCCTCAACGTTATAACCATTGGTAAAGGTGTACTCAATTCCGTATTTTGGAAATTCTTCTTTTATAAAATTTAAGGTGCCACCATATAAAGTATTCTGAACCACTAAATGATCGCCTTGTCTTAAAAATGCTAAAAACATGGTGCTAATTGCCGCCATACCCGAACCGAAAATCAATGCAGCGTCCGTATGCTCTAAAGCAGCAATTTTTTTAGATAAATGTTCTTGATTTGGTGTGTTAAAATAACGCGGATATCGTTTTACATCGACATCTAAAAACTCGTAAGACGAGCTTAAATACATTGGTGACACGGCACCTTTAAATTGTTCATCTTTTACCTCACCAATATGTGTGCAAATGGTATTTAAGCCTAGTTTGTTCTTAGACATAATTTATAATTTAAGTATTTATAAAATTAGCTTTTTTGAAGCACTAAAGAAAGTATTTAACTTATTTACAAGCACTATAGTCTATTAAAACTTCGTGATTATTATTGTATAGCTTCAAACTATTATCATGATAAAGTTCATAAAACCAACCAAATGGCTCGCCTTCAACCTTATATATTTTTGCGTTTTTTGAAATAGTAATTAATAGTAATTTTTTAAGGTATTCACCTTTTCTTGAATATATGATACCATTAGATAGTTTTATAAATTCAAAACAGCGCTCTTCTACCATGTTTTTGAAAGGCTGAATGAACCAAGAACCAATTACTTCTACCGTTTCAAGTTTTCTTAATTCTTTTTGATTTTCATATATAGAATTAAGCCTATCTATAATCGAATCATTAGGTAATTTATTTAATTTTTCAACAAGTTGCGGATACATTTTTTCTTTATTGAGCATCGAATAGTCATAAAATGGTAACGATACGTTTTCTAACTCATAAGCCAAATTTTTGCTACTTAATACATCACCTTCATTGCCTAGTGCTAAACGCTCATTAATAATTGACCATAGCGGAAGACTTGCTCTTGCTAGGTAGTTATGCGCCTGATTCATGGTTGGCGTTATATTATTTATAGTATGTGCTTTCGATTTATGAATTTCAAACATTAGAGCAGTGCGAATCATATTACTGATAGAAAGCGAATCATAAACTGTAATATTTGTTACCGGAAGGTTTAACAAAGTGTCTTGATCTATAACGTAAATTTCTGACCAGTAATCCTTAATAGCTTCTTCAGATTTTAAATTTAAAATCTCGTTTCTGTATTTTTCAACTGGAATTTGAGCTACGACATTAAAGAAATTCAGTATTAGTGTTATTAATATAAGTATGCACTTCTCAAAACTTATCTTTATATGACGCATACCTAACTTTTCTTTTTGACAGGTAAATTTACTAAAAAAGGCCGCAACTTATCAGAAACTTAAAACAAAAATTGGTTGATAAATACTCATATTCATCAACCAATTTTAGAATAAATTTTTAAAGTCTTAACTTTTTATTTGTAATGCTTTTTATATTTTATATAAGAAAAGACACCTAATAATGTAATGATACCAAGCGTTATTGCAATAAACTGAAAACTTAATATTTGATCTCCACTAGCATAAGAATGCAATCCTGCGAGGTAGAAATTTACACCAAAATACGTCATTAAAATACTTCCAAAGGCTATAATTGACATTAAGTTATAAATCCATTTCCCTCGTAATCCAGGAACTAAACGCATGTGGATTACAAAGGCATAAATCATAATACTAATAAGTGCCCAAGTTTCTTTTGGATCCCAACCCCAATATCTTCCCCAACTTTCGTTTGCCCACATACCACCAAGAAAATTCCCAATAGTTAATAAGACTAAACCTACAGTTAATGCCATTTCGTTTATAATGGCTAATTCTTTAATATTAATGAGCATACGCTCTTTATTCTCTTTGTTCGTAAAAATCATTAATAATAACGACACCACACCCAAAATCATTCCTAAAGTAAATGGCCCATAACTAGCAACAATTACAGAAACATGTATCATTAACCAATAACCTTGTAATACAGGTTGAAGATTTGCAATAGCAGGATCCATCCAATTCCAGTGTGCAATCATTAAAATCATGGAGGTTACGAAAGCTCCCGCTGCAACTGTTAAACTCGACGTTGTTATTTTTCCTAAAATTGACTTCGAAGTTCCTGAACGATCTTTTTTCATTGTGACACCAACAATAAATCCAAATAACATGGTTGACCAAGCCACATAAATCATAGATTCATAAGCATCACTCCATGGTGCATGACCAGATAAATACCATCTCCAAATTAAACCTAAAGTGTGTAGCACAAAAAATAAAGCAACAATACCTAATAATACATTAATCGCCATCTTAAGCTCTTTGCTTTTATAGTTGAAAATTTGAATAATGATTAAAACAAACAAGAGCGTCGCAGCATACATATACCAGCTAAACAAACGCTTAAAAATATCGTAATCGTTGTATAGTATTTCGGAATTAATTTTGTCATCACTCAACATGACTTCACTTCCAAAACGTTGTTGTGTCTTTTTAATCCCTTCAAGTAATTCTTCAGCTTTAGAATAATCACCTGTCTGTTTGGCATTATTTAAAGTAACTAAATAAGCGCTAAACCCATTATTGATAAAATTGCCATATAGGCTATCTTCTATTTTTTCTCTATAATCTTGTTCTCTAAAGTCTAATGACGAAATCCATTTGTTATTTTCATCATTAGGAACCGGAAAAATTTTAATAGAACGGCCTTCAATAGCATTGTATAACAAATTCACTCTAGAATCCGCTTCCTTCACTTCTTTTTGGAATCCATTAGGTACCTGCACTCTATAGGCTTCTTCTAAATAGGGTGCTAATTTGTAACGCCCTTCTGGTGTAAAATAATCTACAAGTCTCGAATATTTATCATCATAACTGACACCTATGATATCTCTTATAGAATCTGCTTTTCTAGGTTTTAAATAAATGATTGGCACATTGTACCAAAGCATTGGACTTTCTTGAATAGAAAGAAATACTTGATCGGCATCAAAATCTTCATAAACATCACTTTTACTTAATTTACGAAGCATCTCAGAAGCATACGTATGCATTGGCATCATACGACCACTGTAATCTTGAATGACCATTTTTGAAAACTTAGCAGCATGCTCCTTTGGAGTAATATGAACGCTTAGAATAGAATCAATTTGTTCTTTTCCTGTTTTATTTTGATGATCATGTCCATCATCATCTGTATGCACTTGAGAAAAGCCAGAAAAACTGATTAAAAGCAAAATCATAGTCATCATTTTTGCTTTCTTCTCTTTCAACTTAGCCAACTTTTTTCTTATATCATCGAATCTTGTGTTTTTCACGAATAGAATAGCGAGCATAGATAAGTATAATAGTATATATCCAGCATACGTAATGTAGGTTCCCCAAAAATCATGATTTACAGACAAAACCGTTCCTTTTTCATCTGGATGAAAACTGGCTTGAAAGAAACGATACCCTTTATGATCTAAAACATGGTTCATAAATACACGATAATCAAAATCACCATCTTCTTTATCTAAAACCGTTATTTTACTTTCGTAAGATGAATAAGCCTTTTCCGTACCTGGATATTTTTCTGCAATAAAATCATTCAGTTTAATTTCGAAAGGCAACTTTAATAATTTAGGACCGTATTGCAATGCCAATTCTAGGCCACCAACTTTAAATTCCTTCATGGCAGTATAATTACCTGGGCCACCAATAATGCCTACTTCTTTTGTATCTCCATTTGCTGTTACACTTAAAATAAGTCCGTCTGGATCTGCCTTAGTTTTTAAAAGTTCTGGTTTTTTTACAATTCCAAAATCACCTTTTACAATAGGTTTTGGCATTACAAGCTGCATGTTCCCAATAATATACCTAGACCTTAAGATTAAAGGTTGCAGACTGTCCTTAACTAACTTTCCTGTAGCACGCGTTGCCATCGTCATATACTCACCATCATAAGGAGAATTAATGGTCAATCCGTTTTCTGTCTCCATAATATTAATAGCACCTTCTTGAAACTTATTTAAAGACACCAACACATTGTGAAGATTTGCAACTTTTCCATCTTCTAAAAAGTGATTATGTGGACCACTTGAACCTGCTTCAACGACTTTTAAATAGCGTTTTCCCGTTTCATTGGGTATGATATCCTCTTCCGCACCTTCTATAAATTTCTCGAGTTTAATAGTAACTTCGGTATCTCCATAATCAAACGTTTTTTCAAATTCATTATCTAGTCGCGGAGAAAAATCAACATGCTCCTCTATTCTACGTTGCTGTAATTGACCACCAACAGTATAATTACCAATAATGCGTCCACCGATATATGTTTTCTGGGAAAAGAATTCACTTTCTGTGTCTCCTTCTCGTATTGGCATCATCCCTTCAAAACCGACATAACGCGTAATAAATGCTCCAAGAAGAATAAGAATAAAGGACAAGTGTAAAATTAAGGTTGCCCATTTCTCTTTTTTATAAAGTCTGAATCTATAAATATTACCAATAAAGTTGATGACAAAAAACACCATTATCGCTTCAAACCACCACGTATTATAAATTAATGTTCTGGTATATGGTGTGGGAGAAGTTTCCATATTTCGATCCAAAATAGTCCCAACTGCCATGGCGACGGCAAAGGCAATAAATAAGAAAGCAGTGAGTCTTGTAGAGAATAGGAAATTAGCGATTTTCTTTTGCATAGCTATAGGCTTTTTAAGCGCTGCAAAGATATGTTTTTTTAATTATTACTAGTTTCAGAACGGGTGCTAAAACATGTTAAAATTACACCCAAGAAACTATTTAACTTTTTAAATTTGATTTAAGCAATTTATTTTGCTCAGCCATTAATTCTTTTAAATCGGACAACAACTGAATATCTTTAGGTGTCACTACTGTTACGTCTTTAGTATCTTGAGCTTTATTCCGTAGTCTATTCATAAATTTTACAATTATAAAAACCGTAAAACCAATGATCATAAAGTCTAAAAATACTTCAGATAATTTGCCATAAGCTACAGCAACTTCACTTGTAGTAATTGTGCCGGAAGCATCAGTGATTGCATCGCGTAAGACTAATTTTTTATCACCAAAATTAACTCCGTCTGTTAATAAAGATAAAGGTGGCAAAATAACTTGCTTTGCTAGTACGTCTATAACTTTATTGAAGGCTGCTCCGATAATGATACCAATTGCCATATCCATCATGTTTCCTTTTACTGCAAATTCCTTAAATTCTTTTAGAAGCTTCATATGTTATTTTATGTGTGTTTAAATTTTTAAAAATCGCTAATTTAAAATATGCTTTTAAATGATTAGCCTTTTCTTGCCGCAAAAATGTTCATATACATAAAAGTGCCCATCTTACGAGCACGACGTTTAGCATTTTCGGCATAATCTCCTTCAAATAATTCATTTATGGTCTCAAACCATAAATTTAACCACAAGCCAAAATGCAATTCGGTAATACTATGATTAAAAGCAGCATCTACTTTGGTGTGTGCTTCCAACGGATTACCATAATATTTGGTTTTTAGAAATAAACTCGATTCCCAAAACGTAGTAAGATGCTCTAAATGCTGCTCCCAATCTTTAATAGTTTCATTGAAAAATGGGCCTAATTTTTCGTCTTTCCTTACCTTTTCGTAAAATTTGGAAACTAATAAGAATATGTCTTCTCTGTTTTTTATGTCTGATTTTTTCATCTTGATACGATATGTTACCCAAAGTTATCCTTTTAATCGCATTCTTGTGATTCTAAAATAAGAAATCTTAGTATTTTTACACCATGATATCAGTTATATTACTAGGAGCTGGCAATGTTGCCACACATTTATATAAAGCCTTTTCAAATTCAGAAAACATTTCGATTACACAGTGGTATAA
Organism: Winogradskyella helgolandensis; assembly: GCF_013404085.1. Taxonomy (NCBI): domain Bacteria; kingdom Pseudomonadati; phylum Bacteroidota; class Flavobacteriia; order Flavobacteriales; family Flavobacteriaceae; genus Winogradskyella; species Winogradskyella helgolandensis. The sequence continues at coordinate 3,713,593 of NZ_JABFHO010000001.1, forward strand.
TCGTACACGTGCTTCCATTTCGTCTTATGCCAATGAGGTTGACATTACAGATTCTTTAGATGAATTAAAAGAAGCCGACATCTATATTATGGCTATTAGCGATGATAGTATTGAGCAGTTTTCTACAGATTTACCATTTACAAACCGGTTTGTTATTCATACTTCTGGAAGCGTCGCCATGCACGATATAGATAAGAAGAACAAAATTGGTGTTTTCTATCCTTTGCAGACATTCTCTAAAGATGCTGAAATCGATTTTACAGAAGTCCCAATTTGTATTGAAGTTTATGAAAAAGAGAACCTTCAACTCTTGAAGGATTTAGCAAAAGCTGTAGGTTGCAAACCTCATAAAATTACAACCGAACAACGTCAAACCCTTCATCTAGCAGCTGTTTTTGTTAATAATTTCACGAATCAATTATATAGAATTGGTCATGAAATTTGTGAAACTAAAAATATCGAATTTGAAATCTTACATCCATTAATTGAGGAAACAGCAAAAAAAATTCAGCAAATGTCACCTTTTATGGCCCAAACAGGACCCGCAAAACGAAACGATAAAAAAACCATAAAAAGACAGCTTAAATTGATTGAAAAAGAAGAACATGAATCGATTTATAAATTGTTAACGACATCAATAAAAAAAACACATAATGTTTCTAACTTTAGACCAAGAAAAGGGAAAGCTGAAACTAATTTAAAGTAGAATAACCAATGAACGACGATAAAAGTTATAAAGAATACTTGGCAGACATTACCACCTTTATTTTTGATGTAGATGGTGTACTCACAGACGGAACAATTACGGTCACAACTGATGGTGAAATGCTAAGAACTATGAACATTAAGGATGGTTTTGCATTAAAAACAGCTATTGATGCTGAATTTAACCTCTGTATTATTTCTGGTGGCTCTAACGAGGGAGTTCGTAAACGATTAGCCGGATTGGGAATTAAAGATATTTTTCTGGGTGCACATAATAAAATTGAACAGCTAAATAGCTACTTGGATCAGCATAACATTTCAAAATCACAAGTGTTGTATATGGGAGACGATATTCCAGATTTCCCTGTGATGAAATTAGTGGGTTTACCATGTTGTCCTCAGGATGCTGTCCCAGAAATTAAAGCGATTTCAAAATACATTTCACATAAAAACGGTGGAAAAGGAGCTGTTAGAGATGTTATTGAGCAAGTATTAAAAGTTCAAGGTAAATGGAATGGAAATTTTAATGCTAAGTATGATTAATTAGTTGTTGGTTGTTAAAAATTATTTTACACAAATAAACGCGAATAAAGTTTAAAATCATGTCAGGCGGAAGACGACATAGTACAGGATTTGGATATATTGGTTTTGGTAATAGTCAAGCGACATTTAACCAACGCTCAGCGACTCCTTTTTCTAAATACAAGGAAAAACTAGACCTTGAAGCTCATCTACACTATAAAATGGATTTTTTGCATAAAGACTTAACCAAAGAAGACAAGCAAAAAATTAAAGACAAAATAAAACAACAAGAGCTTAAGCTTTTAAAAAAAACAGCAATTATTAGTATCATTGTACTTCTATTTATAGGAGCTATTGCTTATTATTTAATTACTAAAATATTATCTCACTAACCCTCAAATGATTCACTTTCTTAATTTAATCCGCTGGAAGAATTTATTAATGATTGCTTTAATGCAATATTTAATAAAATATGCCCTTTTATTACCTTTTCAACAAAGTCATGGTGTACTTATTACTTTAAGTGATTTCAATTTTTTTCTATTGGTTTTAGCAACAGTATGTATTGCTGCTGGAGGTTATGTTATTAACGATATTTATGATGTTGAAACTGATAAAATTAACAAACCAAACCGGTTAATTATTAATAAGCACATCACAGAAAAAAATGCAAATACGCTATTTATTATTCTAAACGTTATTGGAGTTGGTTTAGGTTTTTATTTATCTAATGGTATCGGTAAACCCGAATTTTTCGCCATCTTTTTCATTACGTCCGCACTACTCTACATGTATGCATCCTACCTTAAACAAATTGCAGTAGTTGGCAATGTTGTAGTTTCAGGATTAGTTTGTTTGAGCATCTTATTAGTTGGTATTTTTGAGTTAATTCCACCTATGACTGCCAATAATAAAGCCATCCAAACAACATTTTTAAACATTATTAGAGACTATGCCTTTTTTGCTTTTATGATTAATTTGATAAGAGAACTAGTAAAAGACATAGAAGATATTGATGGAGATCATAAAGCTGGTATTCAAACACTACCTATTGTTTTAGGACGAGAACGCACTGCTAAAATTGTATTTATATTCTCTTTAGTTCCTATATTTTCGATAGTCTATTATGTAATTACCTATTTATTTAAGCAACAATTAGTGGTTGGCTATTTTTTAGTTTTAGTGGTGGCGCCTTTAATTTATGTGAGTATAAAATTGTTCAGCGCAGAAAATAAAGCCCAATACAAACATATTAGTTTAGTCCTAAAATTAGTGATGCTTACTGGCATGTTATCCTTGTTACTTTATAAATTTATTATTCTCAACTAAAATGCTAAACGAAAAACTTAAGGATTTCAATATTATTTTGGCTTCAGCATCACCACGTCGTCATGCATTTTTAAAGGCCATGAATCTCGATTTTGAAATTCAGTTAAAACCCGTTGAGGAAATTTACCCAAGTGATTTAAAAAAGGAAGCAATCACAGATTTTTTAGCAAAACTGAAAGCTGAACCATTTTTAGAAAGTCTTCAACATAACGATATCTTAATTACAAGTGACACAATTGTTTGGTTAGACGACCAGGCCATTGGAAAACCTAAAGATGAAGCCGATGCTTTCAACATGATAAAATCGTTAAGCAATAAAACACATGAGGTGGTGACATCTATCTGTTTCACTCAAAAAACAGAACAACACATCGTTAATACCATCACCAAAGTCACATTTAAATCCTTATCAGACCAAGAGATTCAATACTATGTTAGCACCTATAAACCACTAGATAAAGCTGGAGCTTATGGCATACAAGAATGGATTGGAGCCATAGGCATTACGAGTATCGAAGGCTCTTATAATAACGTTGTTGGCTTACCTACACATTTACTTTACAAAACGTTAAATACCATTGCAGACCGTAATTAGAGTCTTATCTTTAATGTATATTATTATTAGTTATTCTGAGCTTCATTTTCGTGAGCTAAAGGGTCTAAAAATACGCAAACATTATGATAAGAAATATACACGCCAAGTTACTTTTTGTACTATTTATACCGATTGCAATCTTCATATCCTGTAATGAAAATACGACGGCTACTACAGAAACTGAAACAGTTTCAGAACCTGAAACTGAAGTCTTGCAACCAAAGACTAAACTCACCGCTGATTTTAAAAACTATTGGTATAATGGTGAAGCAGAAATAACGTCTTATAAGTTAGAACAAGCACGTTATGGTGAAATACGAGAAGGCTCTGCCGTTTTGGTATTTGTAACCGAAGATTTTTTACCATCTGAGCAAGTTAAAGCGGACAATTATAGCGAAAACAACATTCCGGTTTTAAAACTGAATGCCACTAAAAAGTTTAATACTGGGATTTATCCGTATTCCATAATGCAGAGTACGTTTTATCCTGTGGCCAATAATCAACATGCTTTAAAAATTTCGGCATCAGTGCAAGAATGGTGCGGACATGTGTATACGCAATTAAATAATCGCGATACATTTGAAGTACAATCGCATTCCTATTTTCAAGGTGAAGCTGATGATAATTTTAAACTTGAAAAAACTTGGACGGAAAATGAATTGTGGACTAAGTTGAGAATCAATCCAAAAAGTCTTCCTGTTGGACAGATAGAACTCATCCCGTCTTTAGAATCGATACGACTTAATAATGAAACCTTGAAACCTCATGAAGCGATTGCCAAACTAGAAAGTAATAGTTACACCATAGCTTATCCGGAATTAAATCGAACTTTAAAAATAAATTTCAATCCTAATTTTCCATTTGATATTTTAGGCTGGGAAGAAACAACTATCAAAGGATCAGGTTCATCTACAGAAACATTAACAACCAAAGCTTCAAAATTAGAACGTATAAAATCCGACTATTGGAACAAAAAAAGCAATTCAGATTTAAACCTTAGAGAAACTTTAAAATTGCAATAAACTTCATGGATTCTGAATTATATTTGTTTAGCAAAATACGCCTTAAATGAGTTCAATACTATACAATTATCAAGACGAAATAATTTATACCACGATACTATTAATTACGCTATTTATCATTAGAAAAATAATTGTAATTACAGTAAAGAAAATAGGTAGAAAAAGTGGGACCACCGAAGCAAGAGCTGCTTTAATTGGTCGTTATGTTACGGTTACACTCGTACTTCTTGCTATTCTTATAGAAACTTTTATCCTCGGAGCAAATCCTAGTGATATTACACTAATATTTTCTTCAATTTTTGCCGTAATAGGTATCGGTCTTTTTGCTATTTGGTCTATTTTAAGCAACATTACTTCGGGTATTATAATGTTTTTCTCCTTTCCGTATAAAGTAGGAGATAAAATAAAGATTCACGATAAAGATGATTCTATTATAGGTATTATTGAAGATATTAGAGCATTTCAAATTCACCTTAAAGATGAAAAAGGAGATTTAGTAACTTACCCTAACAATCTAATTCTTCAAAAAGCTGTAACTTTATTGCAAAAGGATGCTTTGGATGAGCAGATAGATGATAGCAGTATTTTATAACCTATGAGGAAAAAAACAGCAAAGAAACGCACACATAATTATAAAAAACACATAGGAAAAGCGCCTGGAACTTTAGTATACACAGGAAAGAAAACGGAAAAACAACTTCAAATAGAATCTTTCGATTATACTAAAGAAACGTTGATTGAACGTGTTCTAACCAATATTGAAGATGCTAAATCCTACAAGGAAACCGATTCCGTTACATGGATAAATATTGATGGCCTTAATTCGCTTAGTGAAATCGAAAGTATTGGTAAACAATATGAGTTACATCCACTTGTTTTAGAAGATATTGTAAATACAACGCAACGTCCTAAAATTGACGAATACGATGACTACCTGTTTATTGTGCTTAAAATGTTATACTACGATAAGGATGAAAACGTCGTTATAGAGCAAGTGAGTTTGGTATTGGGAAAAAATTATGTGTTATCGTTTCAAGAATCGGAAGGAGACGTTTTTGATACGGTTAGAGAACGCATTAGACTTGGTAATGGACGTATCAGAGGCTTAAAATCCGATTATTTATTGTACGCCTTAATTGATGCTGTTGTCGATCATTATTTTAGCATCATTGAAACCCTAGGCAACAAAATAGAAGATTTAGAAAACGACTTGTTTGAAGGTAACTCCAAAGACAATATTAATATTGAAGTCCAACAATTAAAGCGTGAAATCTTAAAAGTACGCCGTGCTATTTTTCCCCTTCGCGAAATAATAAATCGTATAGAAAAAGGAGAACACCCATTAATTTACAAACGCACAATCACTTATTACAGAGATATTTACGATCACTTAATTCAAGTATCTGAAAACATCGATATTTACCGTGAAATGATTTGGAGTTTAATGGATATGTACATGACGACCATTAGCAACCGTATGAATGAAGTGATGAAAGTCCTCACTATAATTTCTACCATATTTATTCCTTTAACCTTTCTTGCAGGTATCTATGGAATGAATTTTGACAACATCCCAGAACTACATTACGAGTACAGTTATTTTATTCTTTTAGCGGTAATGTTTGTGATGCTGATTCTAATGCTGATTTATTTTAAGCGCAAGAAGTGGTTGTAGAATGCATTCAAACTATCTAATTATAAATAATGTTAAAGACAAAAATTCTTTTAATTGCATTTACGCTTTCTATTTCGGCACTACAAAGCCAGAATCTTCTTAAAAGCTTATACAACTTAGACGCCTTTCCAAAAGAAATGGAGAAAAGCAAAAGTTTTATTGAAGATGCTTGTTCTGATCTTTTAATTTACAACTATATTTCTGGTGGCAATGGAAGCTTTCAATTTGATATTAAAACTGTAAATGGACTTGAAATAAAACTTCCAACAATAAATGATTTTTTATTAAAATTCTTAGATTCAACAACAGAAGAGCCTTTCTTAAATTATACATTTCATGTGGATTATTGTTTTAAATACAATGATTATTATGATGAATTTGAATTAAATGACACCACATTCTCATTATTTTCAATATTTGATTTAGCAACTTATTATTACGATTGGGACGAATATAGCCTTGTAAATAAAATGCTATTGATCTACAAACCTGAACTAGATTATATAACAAAACGCACACAATTTTTCGAAACTTTAGCAAAGGCTTTTGAAATTGAAGATATACCAGATTTTAAATCTATCGCAAACGATGAGGAAAATGAAGACCTTTTTGATCGTGAAGTTGAAGAATTAATGTTAGACGCTATTCTTGAGGAAATCGACAATGAAACTATAAATTCAGAACTTTTCAACTTTTTTATTCTTGACAAAAACAGTAAGACTAAAACGGAAGACAACTTGGTAACATTATTTAACAACAAGCATATTGCTAGAGAGATAGAAACAAATATACTTCAACCGAAAATAACGGTAGCCTTATACCACGGAGCTCAATTAAATATTCCAGAAAATTATATATCAATTAATCCAGCTGAAAGCAACGCATTCCCTATTAATTCAATAGAAATCAGAATAGATTATAAAAACAATAAACTTATAATTAATTTTAAAAATAAAGAAACCGTAAACTTAACTCTTAAAGACGCTTTTGTAATGCAAGACAAAGAAGTGACGATGACATCTAAAAATATAAGACTTGAGGTTTCTGAATCTGATTTAAAGTTTCAGGTTATTAAATTTAGTCCTCATCAAAATATAGACAATAAACCTTATGAACTAATATTAAACTAATCCGTTATTTTATTTAATAGCTTATGAATAAATTAACCCAATGGTTTTTAAAACTATCCCCACTTAAAATATTCCTATTACTACTTTTAGGAATTCCTATTTATATCTGGTTCTTTTCAATTATATATCAGCTCGATAACAAGGTCAATCAAAATTCTAGTAATTTAAAGTTTTGGATAGCTGGCTGTTTAGTAATCTATCCTATGATTTATATGCTTTATGTACTTTTTACGTTTTCATTTTTCGTTCCCTTAATGCCGTTTCATTTATTAGCAATACTATGTGGTTTTATATTAATGATTTTAACTGCAAAAAGTTATGTGAATTTCGAAAAGAAAAAAGGGTATTCTACTCGTAGTGTTTTTGAAGTATTTATGATGCTTTGGTTCTATATAATTTGCGTGTGGTCATTACAACGTAATTTGAATACATATGTCACTGAAATCCCAACACAAAACTAAAAAATCTAAGTCACCAACATTTCAACCGTTAAACAAAACCTAAAAAAAAGGAATAAATTACTATCTTTTCTATATTTGAAGCACATCTAACCAATAACCTCATGTTCCAACTTAGACTCTGTCTATTGCTTTTTTTAAGCTCTATCGTTTCATTACAAGCACAACAACCAAAAACCTACAATTCTTCAGAAATTTACGAAGCTGTTCAAAAACTCAACGTTTTAGGATCAGTGCTCTATATTGCCGCACATCCAGATGATGAAAACACACGCTTAATTTCATATATGTCTAACCAAGTTAAAGCACGTACGGCCTATTTATCTTTAACACGTGGAGATGGAGGCCAAAATCTTATTGGTCCAGAAATCAGAGAACTTTTAGGAGTTATTAGAACCCAAGAGTTATTAGGCGCAAGACGTGTAGATGGTGGAGAACAACGCTTTTCTAGAGCCAATGATTTTGGATATTCAAAACATCCGGATGAAACTTTAGAAATCTGGAATGAAGATGAGGTTTTAGCTGATGTTGTCTGGGCTATTAGAAAATTTAAACCAGATGTTATCATTAACCGTTTCGATCACAGAAGAGCAGGACAAACACATGGCCATCATACAGCTTCTGCAATATTAAGCTTGAAAGCTTTTGATATAGCAAATGACGCTTCAAAATATCCATCCCAATTAACACTTACCGAAACATGGCAGCCCAAGCGCTTATTTTACAACACCTCTTGGTGGAGATACGGAAGTCAAGAAGCGTTTGATAAATTGGACAAAAGTAACATGCTATCGTTTGATATTGGAACGTATTACTCCTCAAAAGGCAAGTCTAACAATGAAATTGCAGCTTTAGCTAGTAGTCAACATTTATCACAGGGTTTTGGCCGTTTATCCCAACGTGGCTCTCAAGATGAATATATTGAGTTTTTAAAAGGGGAATCATTAAATAGTAGTGATAATATTTTTGAAGGCATTGATACCTCTTGGAATCGGGTTGCAGGTGGAAAAGTCATTGGCGACATCCTAAAAAAAATTGAAACTAATTTCAACTTTAAAAATCCAGCGTCACATTTACCACAACTGTTAGAAGCCTATAAATTGCTTCAAATTATAAAAGACGAGCATTGGAAAACTATTAAAACTAAAGAGCTTAAAACCATTATTGAAGCTTGCGCTGGTTTATATTTAGAAGTATCGGCGAACACACCAAACGCTGCACCAAATGCTGATGTAACTTTAAACATGGAAGTTGTAAACCGAAGTACAGCAAATATTGATTTGGTATCCTATAACCTTTCAACATTAAGTACTGGAATTTCTAAAAAAATGACATTAGCGTCTAATCATAAATTAAATTTTGAAGAAGGTATTACCATCCCAAGTCACAGTAATTACACCACGCCATATTGGTTAAACACCAAAAGTACATTAGGCATGTACACTGTAAAAGATCAAAGTTTAATTGGCTTGCCAGAAACTCCTCGAACTGTTTTTGTAGATTTTAATCTGTTGATTGAAGGCACACCAATTAATTTCACAAAACCCGTAATTTATCGTTACTCTAAGCCAGATAAAGGGGAATTGTATCGTCCTTTTGAAATTATTCCAATTGTTTCAGCTAGTCTAAGTGACGAAGTTTACATCTTTGAAAATGACCAGCAAAAAGAAATTGAAGTCTCTGTTAAAGCTGGTAAAGACAATATTGATGGTTTTGTACAAATGGCTTATCCAAAAGGTTGGCAAGTTGTTCCTGAAAAACAAAATATTAAAATCTCGAATAAAGGAGACATTCAAAAAGTGATGTTTACGGTTATTCCACCAAAAAACCAAAGTGAAGGCTTAATTACACCAATGGTTAATATTGAAGGTGAATTTTATACCGACGAAATCATGGAAATCGATTATGCACATATACCATTTCAAATGGTTTTAATGCCAAGCGAAAGCAAAGTGGTAAGATTAAATATAAAAACAGAAGGTACTAATATAGGTTATATTGAAGGTGCAGGAGATGCGGTTCCTGAAAGTTTAAGACAAATTGGCTACCATGTTACCATAATTAAACCCGAACAAATTTCACCAGAAAACCTTGATGATTTTGATGCTATCGTTGTTGGTATTAGAGCTTATAATATCGTTGAAGACCTTATTTTTAAACAACGTTTTTTACTAGACTATGTAAAAGAAGGTGGAAATTTAATTATTCAATACAATACTAATAGAGGCATAAAAGTAGATAATCTGGCACCTTTTGATATGCAAGTCTCTAGAGATCGTGTTACAGATGAAAACGCATTGGTAACCATATTAGATCCTAATCACCCAATACTTAATTTTCCAAATAAAATAGGAGCTCAAGATTTTGATGGTTGGGTTCAAGAACGTGGTTTATACTTTCCAGACAAATGGTCTAAAGAGTTTACGCCACTACTAGCCTTTAATGATATAGGAGAAAATTCAAAAGAAGGTGCGTTACTAGTTGCAAAATACGGCAAAGGAAACTATATTTACACAGGTCTCAGTTTCTTTAGGGAATTTCCGGCAGGAGTTCCTGGTGCATACAGACTTTTTGCAAACCTCTTATCAGCAGGTAAACAAGAATATAATCCACCTAAAAACTAATAAAACTAGACTTATCAACTAACTAACCACCAACCTAACAAAAACTAATGGATAACCAGAACCAACCACAGACTAAACAAAAATGGAGTAAAATGTATACAGCTGTTTTAGTAGCTAATGCGCTTTATATTGTCTTATTTTACTTTATCACAGCTTCTTTCGCATAAAAACTTATAATGCAGCAAACTTTAGATTGGATTGATTGGACGGTTTTAATTGTAACATTAGCAACCATAGTTGGTTATGGAACTTGGAAAACCAGAGGTCGAAAAAATGCACAAGACTACATAAAAGGAGGTAATACGTCTAAATGGTGGACGATTGGTCTATCGGTAATGGCAACCCAAGCAAGTGCAATTACATTCCTTTCTACAACAGGTCAGGCATTTGCTGACGGCATGGGTTTTGTTCAATTTTATTTTGGACTTCCAATTGCCATGGTTATTATTTGTCTGGTATTTATTCCTATTTACCATCGGCTTAAAGTATATACGGCCTACGAGTTTTTAGAAAACAGATTCGACCTTAAAACCCGAAGTCTCACAGCCATCCTCTTCTTAATTCAACGCGGACTAGCAGCCGGAATCACCATATTTGCACCTGCTATTATTTTGTCTGTTGTTTTAGGATGGAATATTGTAACGCTCAACATCATCATCGGTGTTTTAGTCATTATCTATACCGTTTCTGGTGGCACTAAAGCTGTAACCGTTACTCAAAAACAGCAAATGTTTGTCATTTTCGCAGGTATGATCGCGGCGTTATGTATCATCATTAATTTAATTCCGGAAGAAGTTTCATTTATAGATGCCATTGATATTGCAGGTGCAACTGGCAAGATGAAAGTTTTAGATTTTTCATTCGATTTAGAAAATAGATATACCGTTTGGACAGGTCTTATAGGTGGAACATTTTTAATGCTCTCGTATTTCGGCACAGATCAAAGTCAAGTACAACGCTATCTTTCTGGCAAATCCATGAAAGAAATGCAAATGGGTTTATTGTTTAACGGTATGCTTAAAGTGCCTATGCAATTCTTTATTCTGCTTGTAGGTGTTATGGTATTTGTGTTTTATCAGTTTAACCCTTCGCCTTTAAACTTTATTGATAAATCTGAGCAAACTGTTTTGGCTTCGGACTATGGCGATGACTATAGAGCGCTTCAAGATAAACAAACGACATTATTTACTGAAAAGCAAAAAGTGAGTTTAGCCTTATCGAAAAGTGAAGATGATAGTTTAAAAAACAGATTATTTGAATTAGATAGTATTGAAAAAACCTACCGCTCAGAATCCAAATTTTTAATCAAAAAAGCAGTTGACACAGAATATACAACGGCATATAACACACTTCAAAATGAAGTTGAAGCATTAAAATCTGATCCTGAAAGCGATGCTTATCTTTCAAAATCTGCCGAATTAACAACATTGTATAAAGATGCTGCAAAGGATACACAAACCAATGACAGAGATTATATGTTTATTAGGTTTATTTTAAATAACCTACCAACAGGACTCATTGGTTTATTACTTGCTGTTATTTTATCTGCTGCCATGTCTTCTACTGCTTCCGAAATTAATGCGCTTGCAACCATTACATCTATTGATTTGTATGGAAGAAACTTAAAAGAAGATAAAGGAGATGATCATATGGTAAAAGTGACTAAATGGTTTACTTTAGGTTGGGGAATAGTAGCTATTATTATTGCTTGTTTTGCAGATTTAGCAGAGAACCTAATTCAGTTAGTTAATATCATTGGATCTATTTTCTACGGCAATGTTTTAGGGATATTCTTACTCGCCTTTTTCTTTAAATACATCAAAGGAAATGCTGTTTTTATTGGCGCACTAATCACACAAGCCATAGTAGTTATTGGTTGGTGGTTTGATTGGATGCCTTACTTGTGGCTCAATTTATTTGGTTGTGTCGTTGTAATTGCAATCGCTAATATTTTACAAGTGCTATTACCTAAAAAATCGCAAATTGAAATCTAAAATAATTAAATGGGGAATTATTGGAGCAGGAAAAATTGCCTCTAAATTTGCCACCGATTTAAATACTGTTTCAAATTCCAAACTCTACGCCATTGCCTCTCGAGACATAGAAAAAGCTAAAATTTTCGGTGAAGAATACAAGGCTACAATTGCTTATGGGAGTTATGAAGCTTTAGTTTCAGACTCTAATATTGATGCCATATACATTGCAACACCGCACAGTTTTCATAAAGCGCATACGCTATTATGCCTCAACCATAATAAAGCGGTTTTATGTGAAAAGCCTTTTGCCATGAATTTGAAAGAGGTCGAGGAAATGATTCAACTTTCAAAAGAAAAGAGCACACTTTTAATGGAAGCCATGTGGACGATTTTCCTTCCACATTATCAATATACTTTAGACCTACTTCAAAAAAAGCATTTTGGAAAGATTCTAAACCTTGAAGCTGATTTTGGTTTCCACCCTACTTATAATGAAACCTCAAGAGTTTTTGATAAGTCTGTTGGAGGAGGAAGTTTGTTAGATATAGGAATTTACCCTGTTTTTGCTGCGCTTTCAACTTTAGGAACGCCAGATAGCATTGAGGCAAAAGCTAAGTTTTTCGATTCTGGTGCCGACTCAGAATGCTTTATTTTATTTAAGTATAAAGATGCTACTGCACATTTAAAAAGTACATTATTAGAAAAAACAAATACCGAAGCCATCTTTCATTGTGAAAACGGCACCATAAAAATTAATGGCCGCTTTCATGAACCATCCTCTGTAACCTTGATTGATAACGATGGTAATTCTGAGTTAAAGGAATTTGAGAATAACAGCATTGGTTACAGCTATGAAATTGAACATTTCAATCAACTGATAAGAAATAGTAAAACTGAAAGCCATATAATGACTTTTGAAAAAAGTAAACAACTGATTAGCACTTTAGACAGCATAAGACATATAATTGGTTTACACTATGCATAAAAAAAGCGCAACTAAACTTTTAGCTACGCTTTTAAATTGATCAAGTATATTTTATTACTTCGCTCCCCATTCCTTAAGAGAGTCCTTATTCATTTTTACATAATCAGCATTACCTGCATCTTCCGATTTCGCTAAAGATTCTTTGGCGATAGCAATAGCTTTCTTTTTATCGCCTAAGGCGGCATAGATTAAAGACTGTTTTCTCAATTGGTAAAACATAGGTTCTTTAGTCATAGACATGGCTTTATCCATCCATTCTTTTGCTTGTTCTAAATCTTTACCTTCAGATAAGTTATAAACTGCTGCAGCATAATAATCGTTAGCTGATGGTCCTGCCATTACTTTTTCAATAGAAGCAGTTACTGTTTTAGCAGTTGGAACTTCAAATTTTAAATTAGCCATAGTGCTCTCCCAGATAAAACCTAATTCTGCAGAACCACTAGTTAAATTATCAAAAGTGATTGTAAAAGTCTCAACTTTCATTGGTAATTGCATGGTTTCAATCTTCACTTTAGCAGCAACTTTAGCAGCATCAATAGTTTTTGGTGTTCCCCAATTGTTAGTGTCACTATAGAAAATTACTTCCCATGATTTTTCAGAAGGTGTAATAAAAATAGCATAAGATCCAGCTTTTAATTCATTCCCAGCTATCACAACATTGTCGCTAAAAGTGATCATTGTATTCTTATTTGCTCCAGCTCTCCAAACCTTTCCATAAGACACTAAGTCTCCGAAAATAGTTCTTCCATTCATGCTCGGACGCGAATATTCTAAAGTGACATCCGTCAAACCTACCTTCTGCTCTATTTTAGAAAAAGGACTCGGCTGTGGTGTTTCAATTTGTGCATTTACCGAAAACATCATAGTTAAGGCAAAGGTAAAAAGTACTAATTTTTTCATTTTCAATGGTTTTAAGTATTGTTAGTTATTAATCGTAAAATTACGACTTAACAAAAGCTGCACATGTTAATAAAATCTTAAAATGAAATAGATACACCCTTCCTTAATAAAAAATATATCGTAAAATAATTTGAAGTTATAATCATTCATCGTAATATTGCAATATAGTAATACAATAGAATTATGGGAGTCACTAAATCAGAAATCTTCACAGAAGAACAAAATCAAATTTCTAGCATCGCTAAAGTTTTTGGTCATCCTGCTAGAGTGGCTATTCTTCAATATTTATTTAAAATAGATTCTTGTATTTGCGGTGATTTAGTGGATGAAATTGGTTTAGCACAACCTACCATCTCTCAGCACTTAAAAGAATTAAAGAAAATTGGACTTATTAAAGGAAACATAACAGGCACTAGCATTTGCTATTGCATAGATAAAGAGAATTGGACTCCTATGAAAACGACCTTAACAGCCTTTCTAGACCAAGATATTGAAGACTCTAATGACTGTTGTTAAACAACTTTAAAACATATACTTATGAAATTATCCGAAATTAAATCAAAGTTAAAAACACTAGACACTATTGCGTTTCAATTACCAAATGGCACTTTAGTTCCAAATCACTTCCATGTTACTGAAGTAGGCAAAATATCGAAGCATTTTATTGATTGTGGTGGTACTGTAAGAACAGAAAATGTGGCTAACTTTCAACTTTGGGAAGCAGACGATTACGATCACAGATTACATCCTGAAAAATTGTTAAACATTATTGAGCTTTCTGAAAAAGTCTTACAGATTGAAGATTTAGAAATTGAAGTAGAATACCAAGGAGACACCATCGGAAAGTATGGTTTAGACTTTAATGGTGAGCACTTTTTGCTAACAACAAAACTCACAGATTGTTTAGCCAAAGACAAATGTGGTATTCCAGAAACAAAACTAAAACTATCTGATTTACAACAAGAAGCGGCTCCGTCTTGTGCACCAGGTTCTGGCTGTTGTTAACCTTTTTAATTTTATAAGAAACCATGCTAAACCAACCGATAACAAATCAAATAGAAGCTTTACACAGTGATTCTATTTCAGCAGAACGTAAAACTATTTTACAACCACTAATAGATTTCGTTCAACAAAAGGTATCGAACAACGACACTATTAACTTAAATTTTATATGCACGCATAACTCGCGTCGCAGTCATTTATCTCAAGTTTGGGCGCAAACAATGGCGTCCTATTTTGATATTAAAAATGTGTTTTGTTACTCTGGTGGAACTGAAGCTACGGCGCTTTTTCCTGTTGTCGCCACAACGCTTCAAAATACTGGATTTCAAATTGAAAGGCTTTCCAACGGAAGCAATCCTATATACAGTATAAAGTATTCGAAAAATGCACATCCTATTATTGGGTTTTCAAAAACATTTGATGATGAGTTTAATCCGACGTCAGTATTTGCAGCAATTATGACCTGCTCTAGTGCAGACAAAGGCTGTCCTTTTATTGGTGGTGCAGAAAAACGTATTCCTATTACTTATGAGGATCCAAAAGCCTTTGATAATACTCCACAGCAATTGGAAAAATATAATGAACGTAGCCTTCAAATTGCTACAGAACTAAAATATGTATTTTCTAACATTACAATATAATAGCAATGACTGCAATCAAGAAAAAACTGAGCTTTTTAGATAACTACCTTACGTTATGGATTTTCATCGCCATGGCTATTGGAGTTGGAATTGGCTTTTTTGTACCATCATTTCCAGAACTAGTAGAATCATACAGTAGCGGAACCACTAATATTCCAATCGCCATTGGTCTAATTTTAATGATGTATCCTCCGCTTGCAAAGGTTAATTATGCGCTACTTCCTAAAGTATTTAAAGATGTAAAAGTCTTATCGATTTCTTTGATCTTAAACTGGATTATTGGTCCTGTTTTAATGTTTCTCTTAGCAATTACATTTTTAAGAGACTATCCAGAATATATGGTTGGCCTAATTTTAATAGGCTTAGCGCGTTGCATTGCTATGGTTTTAGTTTGGAACGATTTAGCAGAAGGTAGTAGCGAATATGGTGCAGGTTTAGTAGCTCTAAATAGTATTTTCCAAGTATTTGCTTATAGTTTTTATGCCTACTTGTTTATTACGGTCCTTCCTCCCTATTTTGGTTTTGAAGGAGCAATCGTTGATATTTCAATTGCAACCATTGCAGAAAGTGTCGCTATTTATTTAGGCATACCGTTTTTACTCGGTATTCTTTCACGCTTAATATTAGTGAAATTAAAAGGTGAAGAGTGGTATACAAAAAAGTTTATACCTACAATTTCTCCTATGACATTAATTGCGTTACTATTTACTATTGTGGTTATGTTTTCATTAAAAGGAGAACTGATAGTTGAAATACCAATGGATGTGTTAATCATCGCAGTACCCTTATTAATCTATTTTGCATTGATGTTTCTTATTGGCTTTTTTGTTAGTAAAGCTATGGGAGCCACTTATGATAAAAATGCGGCTATTGCCTTTACGGCTGCTGGCAATAACTTTGAGTTAGCCATTGCTGTTGCTATTGCTGTTTTTGGATTAAATTCCGGGCAAGCATTCGCAGGCGTTGTTGGACCTTTGGTAGAAGTACCTGCTTTAATTCTATTGGTAAGAGTCGCATTTTGGTTACGTAAAAAGTACTATTTACCTAAAACCACCTCATAACATACCATCAAATCAGAAATTGCTGTTAAATTTTGTTTAACCAACACGCAAAATGGTTAAACATTCCGTATTTTTACATTGTAAATTAATTACAATGGCAAAAAAGAAAAATTTAACGCAAACAGATATCATTTCATTTTACATGGATTACGTGTTAACCCATGATAAAAAACCGAATTCGGTATATGCCTTTGCAAAGGATAACAATTTTGAAGAACAGAAATTCTATGAATTTTTTAATTCTTTTGAATTATTAGAACAATCTATATTTAAAATATTTTTTGATAATACCTTCGCTATCCTAGAGAAAAGTGAAGACTATCATTCCTTTGATGTACGCAACAAGCTTCTAAGCTTTTATTTTACATTTTTTGAGATACTTACAGCTAATAGGAGTTATGTTGTTCATGCATTAAGTAT
This sequence comes from Winogradskyella helgolandensis, assembly GCF_013404085.1. Lineage (NCBI taxonomy): Bacteria > Pseudomonadati > Bacteroidota > Flavobacteriia > Flavobacteriales > Flavobacteriaceae > Winogradskyella > Winogradskyella helgolandensis. Next base: position 3,730,638 of record NZ_JABFHO010000001.1, read on the forward strand.
GGATAAAAACAAATTAAAATCTCTTAAAACACTATCGCATTTAAAGGAAAGTTTTAGTCACTTCATTGAGAATTTAGATATTCAAACTATAGATCTTAAGCAAGAAAAACTTGAAAAAATAAAAAGTAAAGCGCTCAAAGAATCTGCTTGGTTTCAATTGTTAGTCACCTTGAAATTTTGGATAGATGACACGTCCACATCATTTGAGAAAACAGACATCTTCATTGAAAAATCAGTTCAAGCGAGTTTCGATTTAATAGACACCACACCTTTAAAAAGCATCATTGACTTTGGTAAATTCTTATACAAAGAAAAAATGCAAACTAATTAGAGCTTATGAAAACTATAGACAGCATACCAATGACCAAAATTTCTAGAGCAACTAAATTAGTTTCTACAGGAGCCAAAGTGGGTGTGAATTACATAAAGTATTATGGAGATAAAATGGTAAACTCTGAAGCTGATGCCAAAGAACGTCTCAATAAAAATAATGCTGAAGATATTTACGACAGCCTTAAAACATTAAAAGGTAGTGCACTTAAAGTAGCACAAATGTTAAGTATGGAAAAAAGCATATTGCCACAGGCTTATGTAGAGAAATTTTCATTATCTCAATTTTCCGTTCCACCATTATCACCACCTTTAGTTATAAAAACATTCAAAAAATACTTTGGAAAACATCCCGAAGATATTTTTGACACTTTCAACGCAACTTCAGTAAATGCTGCCAGTATTGGCCAAGTCCATATTGCAGAGAAGAATGGGAAAAAATTTGCTGTGAAAATCCAATATCCTGGAGTTGCAGAAAGTATCGCGTCAGATTTAGCTTTGGTGAAACCCATTGCTATTAAAATGTTTAATATTAAAGGAAAAGATTCTGATAAATATTTTAAAGAGGTTGAAAACAAACTGACCGAAGAAACCAATTACATTCTAGAAATAGAACAAAGTAAAGCGGTTGCTGCAGCTTGTGAACATATTCCTAATCTTAAATTTCCAAAATATTATGAAGAATTTTCTTCTGAGCGTATCATAACTATGGATTATATGAAAGGTGAACACCTTTCGGAATTTGTAGCACACAATACTAATCAATCACTTTCAAATCAATTAGGACAAGCCCTTTGGGATTTTTACATGTTCCAAATTCACAATCTAAGAAAAGTGCATGCAGATCCACATCCTGGTAATTTTTTAATCTCGGAATCTGGTGATTTAATTGCACTCGATTTTGGATGTATGAAAACCATTCCTGAAGATTTTTACGTTCCCTATTTTGAATTAGCAGAAAAAGAATGTATTGAAAACCCTAAGCTTTTTAAGGAAAAATTATATGAGTTAGAAATTTTAAGAACAGACGATTCTGAAGAAGAAATAAAATTTTTCAGTGCAATGTTTCATGAATTATTAAGCTTATTTACAACACCATTTCATGTTGAAGAATTCGATTTTTCAGATCCTGAATTTTTTAATCGTATTTCAGAAATGGGACAACGCTATTCAAAAAGTACAGAATTAAAGAATATGAATGGCAACAGAGGTTCTAAACATTTTATTTATATCAATAGAACTTTCTTTGGATTGTATAATTTAATGTTCGATTTAAAAGCTGAGCATATCAATATTAATAATTTCAGAAATCTATAAATGATACAATTAGCAAAAACTAAAGCCTAATGCGTATACTCATCACAGGTACTACAGGCTATATTGCCAAACGATTGGCACTTCAATTGATCGAACAAAAACATGAGTTAATTTGCTGTGTACGTGATTTGAATAGAATTCCAGACGAGCTTAAACAGAGTCCAAGATGTTCATTTATAAAAGTGGATTTTTTAGAACCTGAAGTTGCCAAAATCCCTAATGATATTGACGCAGCCTATTACCTCATACATTCTATGGCAACTTCATCTCAAAATTTTGAAAGTCTAGAAGAGCGATGCGCGGCTAATTTTAAACAATTAGTCTCTAAAACAGCTTGTAAACAAGTTATTTATTTAAGTGGCATTGTTAATGCCGAAACATTATCGAAACATTTAAATTCGAGACTTTTAGTAGAGGACACTCTAAAATCTGATAGTTATGCGCTAACCACGTTTAGAGCTGGTATTATTGTCGGTAGCGGAAGTGCTTCCTTTGAAATTATAAGAGATATTGTTGAAAAATTGCCATTTATGATTACCCCTAAATGGCTAAACACAAAAACGCAACCGCTCGCAATTAGAGATGTGCTTACTTTTTTATCTGGTGGATTAGGCAAAACAGAATTATATAATAAAGCCTTTGATATTTTTGGTCCCGAAATTTTAACTTACAAGGAAATGCTACTGCAGTTTGCTGAAGTAAGAGATCTTAAACGTTACATCGTTACGCTGCCTGTTCTAACTCCAAAACTCTCTTCATATTGGTTATATTTTGTAACCTCTACATCCTTTCAATTAGCTGCCGCTTTGGTCGACAGTATGAAAGTTGAAGTCATCGGAAAACCGAGCTCTATCAATCAAATTATAGGAGTAGAACCTATGGATTATAAATCGGCTGTAGATTTAGCCTTTCAAAAAACCGAACAAAATGCCGTAATTTCTAGTTGGAAAGACGCGGTAAGTAGTGGTCGGTTTAAAGATCAGCTATCTAAACACATTGAATTACCCAAATTTGGTTGTTTTAGAGATACAAGACAACGCACTGTAAAGGACGAAAAATTCACACTTTATAAAATTTGGAGTATTGGTGGACGCAATGGTTGGTATAGTTTTAATGGCCTATGGAGGCTACGTGGTTATATGGACAAAATATTTGGAGGTGTTGGTTTACGCCGTGGCAGAAGGCACGATACCAATTTAGAAGCTGGAGATCCTTTAGATTTTTGGCGCGTCTTACTCGCAGATAAAGAAGAAAAACGCTTATTACTTTTTGCTGAAATGAAATTACCAGGTGAAGCTTGGTTAGAATTTAAAATCGTTGGTGACCAACTTTATCAAACAGCAGTATTTAGACCAAAAGGTCTTTGGGGGCGCTTATATTGGTATTTAGTTTTACCGTTCCATGCTTTTGTTTTTAGCGGAATGATTAATGCGCTAGCTAACAAATCCTAAAGTATCAAAGTAGTAATTGAAAGTTTTACACCATATAAACGACTGTAATGTTAGCCGTGTTTTAACAAAGCAAGCAATTTAAATATGTAAAACGCTAATACTCTGTTAATTTTTGTTTACTCATGACACTAAAACGTTAAACATTTAGTAGATTTGAAGGATTTTAAAAACCAATGCTTAACTAAGTTTACCAAATTTAAAAATATTGAAAGTGGTAAAATTGGCAGTATTTAAAGTATGGTACAGAAATTGAGATTTGATAATCAATATCAACAATTTTTAAGTTTTATTTCATCATTTCAAATAATGATACGTAGTTGAAACCTTATGAATTTAGAAATTAAAGACATTGATAGGATTATTGAAATGGCATGGGAAGACAGAACACCTTTTGATGCGATTACATTTCAATTTGAATTAAAAGAACAAGCGGTTATTAATTTAATGCGAAGAGAATTAAAACCGAGCAGCTTTAGATTGTGGAGAAAAAGAGTACAAGGTAGAGCCACTAAACATAGTAAAAAAAGAACATTTGAGGAGGGCAGATTTAAATGTTCGAGACAAAGAACAATTACAAATAACTCTATTTCAAAACGTTAACACGTGCTTTGATTTAAGACTGGAGTACTTAAAGACAGCACATTAAAAAGATTCTATGATTACAGAAAAAAATTCCAAAATAAACGATCTTTTACTTAATGGATTTAGTAAAGAAGATATTGGAGATGATCATTTATCTACAAGTTTAGACACACCAATGAAGCCAAATGCTTTTGAAATGTCTAACAATGATAAGAAAAAACGCATCGCTATTTTATTTTCAGAAATAATGGATGTTTTAGGTTTAGATTTAAATGATGATTCTCTTCAAGGTACACCAGACCGAGTTGCCAAGATGTATGTCGAAGAGATATTCTCGGGTTTAGACCCTGAAAACAAACCAAAAGTGACCCTTTTTGAGAATAAATATCAATATAATCAGGTGTTAGTAGAAAAAAATATTACCTTCTACTCCAATTGCGAACATCATTTTGTGCCCATAATAGGAAAAGCACACGTCGCATACAAATCATCTGGAAAGGTTATTGGACTTTCAAAATTAAACCGAATTGTTCAATATTATGCTAAACGTCCGCAAGTTCAAGAACGTTTAACAAACCAAATTGCAAACGAACTTAAAACGGTTTTAGAGACCGAAGATGTTGCTGTAATAATAGACGCAAAGCACTTATGTGTATCGTCTAGAGGTGTACAAGATGACACATCAACAACAGTAACAACATATTATGGAGGCGAATTTAATAACGCTTCAAAAATTTTAGAATTACAAAACTATATAAACAATTAAGCTATGGAAACAACAATAGAAAAAGCTTTGGAATTTGAAAACAGAAAGTTTTCTTTTAAAACGACAAGTGATAGAATAATGGCAGCTAGAGAGGCAAAAGACCTAATCTTAGAAGTCAACGAATTATACAAAGAAAAAAAAGATGCCAAATTAATGGACTTAATGAAGCGTCTTACAGTTATAAAACAAAAAATTGAAAAACGTTTAAAGGGAAGACCTTTAACCGCTACTTCATAATATTTTATGAAGCGATTAATAGTTATAGGAGGAAGCAAAGGTATTGGCAAAGCAATTGTCACATCTTTGCTTTCTTTTTATGATGAAATTGTTAATATCAGTAGAACTTCACCCGTGGAATCACATCCCAATCTAAAACATTTTAGTTGTGATATTCTTAATGATGAACTACCAGAAATTGACGAAGCAGATGGTTTAGTGTATTGTCCAGGCAGTATCAATTTAAAGCCTATTAATAGACTAAGTATTGACGATTTCAGAAATGATTTTGAAATCAATGTTATTGGATCCGTTAAAGCCATCCAGACCTATTTACCAGCTTTAAAAAATGGCAACAAACCTTCAATCGTTCTTTTTAGTACGGTTGCAACTAAATTAGGAATGCCTTTTCATGCTAGTGTAGCAGCTTCAAAATCTGCCGTTGAAGGTTTAACAAAATCTTTAGGCGCTGAGTTAGCACCAACGGTAAGAATAAATGCTATTGCACCGACGGTAACAGATACAGACTTGGCTTCAAAATTATTACGAAACGAGCGTATGGTTGAAAATATGATTGAACGCCATCCGCTTAAAAAATATTTACAACCTCAAGAAGTAGCAGATATGGCTGCATTCTTATTATCAGATAAAGCAGCTTCATTCTCTGGTCAAATATTTGAAATGGATTGTGGTATTGTAAGTTTCAAGTTGTAAAATACATATAATTTTTTATTAAAATAACGATATGATAGCAACTGCTAAGCAATCCGTGTACGATATAAAGATTAATAGCCTACTAGGGCAGGCTTTAGATTTACATCAATTTAAAGGTAAAAAAATACTGTTTGTTAATGTAGCTTCTAAATGTGGGTTTACACCTCAATATAGAGATTTACAAAAATTACAGGATACATATAAAGACTCACTTGTAATAATTGGAGTGCCTTGCAATCAATTTGGAAAACAAGAACCTGGAAATTCTAAAGAAATACAAGAGTACTGTGAAGTTAACTATGGTGTTTCCTTTTTAATGACTGAAAAGATTGATGTTAAAGGCGAAAATCAACATCCACTATATAATTGGTTAACAAAAAAAGCCATAAATGGAAAACAAAATTCAGTAGTGAAATGGAATTTTCAGAAGTATCTAGTTGACGAAAATGGTGAGTTCTTAAATTATTACTACTCTATCACAAATCCAACGAGCTCAAGAATTATTAAATTTTTAAAATAGATAACTATGTTCGGATTATTCAAGAAACCTTCAGAAGTAGAAAAACTTCAAAAACAGTATAGTAAGTTAATGGATGAGTGGCATAAGCTTTCATCAACTAATAGAGCTGAAAGCGATAAAAAGTATGCTGAAGCTCAATTAATCAGTGATAAAATTGATAACTTAAAAAAAAGCTAGCTTGAAAAAAATATATCTATTCATCATATTTTTGGTTATCAATTTTGGTGCACTCGCTCTTGGCAGTTGGTTTATGGGAGATGCTGTTACGGGAGACTGGTATTCTAATTTAAACAAAGCACCTTGGACACCTCCAGGTTGGGTTTTTGGAGCCGCTTGGACATTAATAATGGTTTTCTTTTCGGTATACCTTAGCTTTTTGTTTTCTATTCGGAATTCAAAATTTGTGTTCTTTGTCTATGGCATAGCTACTATATTAAATGTGAGCTGGAATTATGTTTTCTTCAATCAACAATTAATCAATTTAGGTTTCGTAAATATCATCTTATTAACGTTAATGATTGTTTACTTCTTTATCACGTTTGGAGATGATAGATTAAGCCGATTAAAATATCTATTGTTACCTTATATTATTTGGCTTTGTATCGCAACGTCCTTAAATGGTTATGTTGTTTTTAATAATTAGTTCCACCTATACTCAAATGAAATAAGGAATTGTGTTATTAAAAACTTTAGGTATTACACAATCATAATTCAACAGCCCTATTAACAAACTTATTACAATCTAACGCATACACACCTGAAGCTATAATTGTCATGAAAATATACACCTTACACAAAAAACAAAAGCTACCTATTTCAGTTGAACAAGCTTGGGAGTTTTTATCTAGCCCTGCGAATTTGAAAACTATAACACCAGATTATATGGGATTTCACATCCTTTCAGGTGCAGACAGACCGATGTTCTCAGGGCAAATTATTCAATATATTGTAACACCTGTTTTAGGGATTAAAACAAAATGGGTGACTGAAATCACACATGTAAAAGACCATGAATATTTTGTAGATGAACAACGTTTTGGGCCATATGCTTTATGGCATCACAAGCATTTTATAAAAGAAATTGAAGGTGGTGTTGAAATGGAAGATATTATAGATTATAAAGTACCGATGGGAATTTTAGGTCAACTCGCCCATCCTTTTATAGTAAAACCAAAATTAGAAGAAATTTTTAACTACAGAACTCAAAAGTTAGAAGAACTCTTTGGAAAGTATGACGTATAAAAAGTTAGTAAGAACTATTTGATATGAGTAAAAAAGTAAATATATTTTGGTTTAGACGCGATTTAAGATTGGACGATAATCTTGGCTTTTATGAAGCCTTAAAAGGTGACCTCCCTGTTCTTCCTATTTTCATATTCGATACTGAGATTTTAGACCATTTACCAAAAGACGATGCTCGTGTTACGTTTATTCACCAAACGCTTCAAACCATGAGGCAAACGTTACAAGATGATTACAATAGTAGTATTGCGATACTACACGGTAAACCCGAAGTTATTTTCAAACAATTAATCGAAGATTATGACATTGACACCGTTTATACCAATCACGATTATGAACCGTATGCTACCGAACGAGATAATACCACTAAATCGTTTTTAGAAAAGCATAGTATTGCATTCAACACCTATAAGGACCAAGTTATTTTTGAAAAGAATGAAGTCGTAAAAAAAGATGGAAATCCGTATTTGGTCTATACGCCTTATATGCGAACTTGGAAAGAAAAATTTCAAGCTATTGAATTGGAAATTTACTATACCAAGTCACATTTAGATAATTTAATTGTCCACAGTAGATTGCCTAATCTTAGCTTATCGGATATTGGTTTTGAAACATCAAATCAGGAAATTACAGATTATGAAGTCACTCCTACTTTGATTCAGACTTATGAAGCAACACGGAACTTTCCTGCAAAAGACTCCACGTCGCGTTTAGGTCCGCATCTACGCTTTGGAACAGTTAGTATTCGTAAAATGGTAAAAAAGGCCATAGCTGAACAGAATGAAATCTTTTGGCAAGAATTGATTTGGCGCGAATTTTTTATGCAAATTCTATGGCATTTTCCACAGACAACAACTAATGCTTTTAAACCTAAATACGACCGAATTGAATGGCGTAATAATGAAGATGAATTTAAAAAATGGTGCGAAGGTAAAACCGGTTATCCTCTAGTTGATGCAGGCATGCGACAACTCAACAGTACAGGCTTTATGCACAACAGAGTGCGTATGCTTGTTGGTAGTTTTCTATGCAAGCATTTATTAATTGATTGGCGTTGGGGAGAAGCTTATTTTGCTGAGAAATTACACGATTATGATATGGCGAGCAATGTAGGTAATTGGCAATGGGTTGCTGGTTGTGGAGTTGATGCAGCTCCATATTTTAGAATATTTAATCCAACAACCCAGATTCAGAAATTTGATAAAAATCACGATTATTTAAAACAGTGGGTTCCAGAGTATCAAGAACTCACTTATCCACAGCCCATGGTAGATCATAAAATGGCAAGAGAACGTTGTTTAGAAACTTATAAAACCGCATTGACATAGTTTGAATATAAAAATTTTTAAGATAATTTATAATAAAACTAAAAAGTTAACGTTGCTATATATAAGACAGTAAACGTCTTAACTGAAATAACCATTTCAACAAACAATTTTAAAAGCTCTGATTAGTCTTCAGAGCTTTTTTTTGCATTGATTATAAGAAGCAAATTAATATTTAAGAAAAGGCATCAAACTTTTTGTTAACTTTAGAGCACGAATCTAAAATCAAAACACTATGAATACTTGGGGAGTTGCAAAAAAATGGAAAGAAATGTGCGAAAAAGGAAATAATCTTGATTGCATTAATGAGCTATATGCAGACAATATAGTAAGCCGAGAAATGCCTGGAACACTCGGAGAAGTTGTAACTGGAAAGCAAAATGTTTGGAACAAAAGTAAAGAATGGATAGAGAGTGTTGAAGACATTCACTATAGTAGTATAAGCAATCCTCTCGTTGCTGGTAACTTTTTTACAGCTAAAATGGATTTCGATTGTACGTTTAAAGATAAAGGCAGACAAAAAATACAAGAAGTGTGTGTCTATGAAGTTATTGATGGGAAGATTACTAGTGAGCAGTATTTTTATTAGGTGAATGACATTTTATTGAAAATAAAAAAAGCTTCAAGATGTAACTTGAAGCTTTTACTTTATATAATCTGGTTCGACGCTTCATTCTAAAAAGCAAAGCAATCAAAATATTTAATTCCCTTCTACACGTTCAATTTTAGCACCAATAGCTCTTAAACGTTCATCTATATTTTCGTAACCACGATCTATTTGTTCAATATTATGAATAATTGAGGTCCCTTTTGCTGATAAAGCCGCAATTAACAATGATACACCTGCTCTAATATCTGGAGAAGTCATGGTAGTTGCCTTCAATGTCGATTTATAATCGTGACCAATAACCGTTGCTCTGTGTGGATCACAAAGAATAATTTTTGCTCCCATATCAATTAATTTATCGACAAAGAACAAGCGGCTTTCAAACATTTTTTGGTGTACAATAGCACTTCCTCTTGCTTGTGTTAAAACCGTTAAGATAATACTCAATAAATCTGGAGTAAATCCAGGCCATGGAGCATCTGAAATGGTTAAAATTGAACCATCAATAAAACTCTGCACTTCATAACCATCCGTATGCGCTGGAATATGAATATCATCACCTTGACGCTCTACCGTAATTCCTATTTTTCTAAATACATTAGGGATTTGACCTAGATCGTCCCAACTCACATTGGTAATGGTCAATTCACTTTTGGTCATCGCAGCCAAACCTATCCAGCTACCAATCTCAATCATATCTGGTAACATTCTATGCTCAGTTCCACCTAAAACATCAACTCCTTCAATAGTTAATAAATTAGACCCAACACCAGAAATCTTAGCGCCCATACGATTAAGCATTTTACAAAGCTGTTGTAAATATGGTTCGCAAGCTGCATTATAAATTGTGGTTATACCTTCTGCCAAAACAGCAGCCATTACAATATTAGCGGTTCCGGTAACCGAAGCTTCATCTAAAAGCATATACGTGCCTTTTAGCTTTTTTGCTTCTACTCCATAAAACAAATCCTCCTTATTATAACGAAATTTTGCACCAAGATTAATAAAACCTTCAAAGTGTGTATCTAAACGACGACGACCAATTTTATCACCTCCTGGCTTAGGAATATAACCTTTACCAAAACGTGCCAATAAAGGACCAACAATCATAATAGACCCTCTTAAACCCTTTCCGTCTTCTTTAAACTCTTCAGATTCTAAATAGGCAAGATTAACCTCGTCTGCTTTAAACGTATAGGAACCTTTGCCTACTTTATTAATTTTAACACCCAACTTTTTTAATAAAGCGATGAGTTTATTAACATCAATAATATCTGGAATGTTATCTATCTTTATTTCTTCGGCAGTTAAAAGTACTGCACATAAGATTTGTAATGCTTCGTTTTTTGCGCCTTGAGGTTGAATTTTACCTTTTAATTGGTGACCTCCTTCAATTTTAAATGTACTCATACGTTTTTAGTAACGTTTTCTATTATTAGTATATTTTTTCTTATTTGAAGATGTATTCTTTTTGTTAGAATTGCTTTTACCACCATACTTAGATTTGGTACGCATTAAACTTGTAGAATCACTAAGATCTTCATCCGTGTTTTTCAAGTCTATTTTACCACCTGAAAGCTCAAACAAATGCTTATAAATTACATCATCTTCAACCGTGTCTTTATTCCAATTTAAAAAACACTTTTTCATGTGATTTGCGATTGTAAAAGTCAAAGCTTCTTTTAATTCACCATCTTCCCAACCTACAGCAACATCAATCATCGTCTTAATATTATTACCATAAAAACGATATTTAGGGAAGTTCTGCGGGTATTTTAAAGGTTCTGGTTTAGCATGGATTTCTTCTCTTGAAGGTTCGCCATAAGGTGCATCAACATCAATTTTAAAATCTGCCATTATAAACAATTGATCCCATAATTTATGTTGAAAATCTGGCACATCTCTTAAATGTGGTTGTAGATTTCCCATTACAGCAATAATCGCCTTGGCTACTTTATTACGCTCTTCTTTTGTTTCGCGAGTCTTAGCGTAATTAATCATCTTTTGCAGATGACGTCCATATTCTGGTATAATTAAATGCTCGCGCTCTGTGTTGTATTCTAAATCGTCAATCAAAATTGTAAAATGTGTATGTGTAGTATATAAGTTTAAACCTGAAGTCTCTAGGTTTTGTTGCAAAGTACGAAAAAATATGAAGCTTATATCAAAAATTAAAGGGAAATTACTCCTTCTACATTTTCAGCGACATCCTTATATTTTGCAATCACTTCTTCAGGGTTTTTTAACCTCACATTAATAGAAACACTTGTGTATTTTCCGTTTTTAGATTCTGTAGTCGTAATAACAGCCCCTAAATTATCAAAAAGAGCCTCAATGTGATTAACTCCTGAACCTTTAGAAAGCACAATAAATTTATATAAATATATAGATGGCCAAGTGGCTGTATCGTAAAGTTGAGATTTTAATTTGTCGTAAAACTCGTCTGTTTTTTTAGAATTATCCATGATGAAATTTTTCAGTTGTAAAGATACGTTTAACTTTACATTTTTATCTTTTATTTTTACATCAAAAATACTGCCAATTTGAATCCGAAAAAAGTTGTTATCGCAGGTGGACCAGGAACTGGAAAAACCACAATCATCAATGAGTTAAAAAAACATGAGTTCTTATGCTACGATGAAATCTCTAGACAAATCACCTTGCAAGCTAGAAAAGATGGTATTGAACAACTTTTTCTAACGGAACCGCTTTTGTTTAGCGAAAAACTTTTAGAAGGTAGAGCAAAACAATTTGCGGATGCCCAAAACGAATCTGAAACTGTTGTTTTTTTAGACAGAGGTTTACCAGATGTTATTGCTTATATGGATTATATTGGAGACCATTATCCTGAGAATTTTGTAACGACCTGTGAAAGTCACAAGTACGATTCCATCTTCATTTTAGCACCATGGCAAGAGATCTTTACAAGTGATAGCGAACGCTACGAAAATTTTGAAGAAGCCATTGAAATTCATCAACATTTAATAGAAACCTATAAGCGTTTTGGATATCATTTAATTGATGTACCTTTTGGAAGTGTAGAAACTAGAGTTGAATTTATTCTAGAGTCCTTAAATTTGCAGTAGTACCAATTTCTCTATGGTATGCCGTATTTCAAATTTGAATTATTTTTAGTTCAGATGAAATAGAAATCAAAGATTCACGAACTCCTTATTTTAATTCAATAGAGTTGTGAGCTAAAATCAAAGCATAGCAATAGTTACGGTTTTATTTTATATTAATATATGAGTAAAAAAGAATTGAGAAGCACATCACGAACACCAATTCATAAAATTGAAAAAAGTGAGTAAACATATTAAAGCGATTTTAGATAGTTAAATTGGCATAATGCATCCTATAGAAGTTTTAGAACGGTATTGGAATCATACCTCCTTTAGACCGTTTCAAGAAGATATTATAAATTCGGTTTTAAACCGTGAAGATACCTTTGCTCTATTACCAACGGGCGGAGGCAAATCGGTTTGCTTTCAAATTCCGGCTTTGATTCAAGATGGCATTTGTATTGTTATTTCGCCTTTAATTGCGTTAATGAAAGACCAAGTCAATACGTTAAAGGCTAAAGGGATAAAAGCCATTGCATTAACGTCTGGCATGTCTTATAAAGATATAGACACTCAATTAGATAATTGTATTTACGGGAATTATAAGTTTTTATACCTTTCGCCAGAACGATTACAACAGCCTTTAGTACAAGAACGTATTCAGCAAATGCGTGTGAATTTAATTGCTGTAGATGAAGCACATTGTATAAGTCAATGGGGAAATGATTTTAGACCAGCTTACAAAAACATTTCAACTTTACGTCAAATGCATCCGCACGTTAATTGTATTGCATTAACGGCTAGTGCAAAGTACGATGTCATAAATGATATTGTTGAAAATCTAGATTTTATAAATCCTAAAATCTACAAAGCTTCTTTTGCACGACCAAATATTGCTTATAATGTTGTTCATACAGACGATAAACTATTTCAATTACAACATCTTTTAAAAAAATATTCTGGATCGTCTATTATATATGTTAGAACCCGAAGAGCAACAATTGATATTCATAATTTTTTAAATGCTAAAGGGTTTTCCTCTACATTTTACCATGGCGGCATTACCAATAAAGAAAAGCAAGAACGTTTGTACCAATGGGCAAATGGGCAGAAACAAATTATGGTGGCTACCACAGCTTTTGGAATGGGAATTGATAAAGCCGATGTTAAAACCGTTATTCACATTAATTTACCCGAAAGTATAGAAAGTTATTACCAAGAAGCCGGACGTGCTGGTAGAAATGGAAAATTAGCCTATGCCGTTATATTGAAACAACATATAGACGAAGACCATTTGCGAAATCAATTCTTAAACAACTTACCTTCAGTTGCTTTCGTAAAAACGGTTTATAATAAGTTGTGTAATTATTTTCAAATCTCTTATGGAGAAGGAGAAAATACGTTGCATCAATTCGATTTTAAGTCCTTTTGCAATCACTATAAATTAAATGCGAGCATTACTTACAATGCATTACTGCTTTTAGATCGCAATGCTATTATAACACTCACACAGCATTTTAATTTTAGGACTAAAATTCAATTTATAACCACAAATGCGGTTTTATTTCAATATTTAGAAACGCATTTAGATTTAAATATTTTGGTAAAAGTACTCCTCAGAACTTATGGAGGAATTTTTGATTATGACACAAAAGTGAATCTCAGTTTGGTGGTTGACAAAGTAAATCTTCCCGAAAAACAAGTGATTGCACAATTACAACGTTTAGAAAAGGACGAGGTGATTAGCTTACAAATGGCAAATACAGATTCTGAAATCACCTTTTTAAAACCTCGTGAAGATGACATCACTATCAACCCCATTGCAAAAACAATAATACAACAGCACACATTAAAGCATCAACAAATAGAAGCTGTATTGAATTATGTAAAGAATGATTCGGTTTGTAGAAGTCAACAACTCCTGCGCTATTTTGGAGAGAAGACCAATAAAACTTGTGGTATATGTTCGGTATGTGTTGCTAAAACAGCAAACAAAAACACCAGCCCAAATGACACTATAACACTTCAAATTTTGAAAGCATTACAAGCTGAAACCTTATCTTCGCGACAATTAATACAATATATTAATTGTTCTGAAAAAGTACTATTACAAAGTCTTTCAGAACTTATAGAACTAAATAAAATTAAATTAACACACGCTAATACTTACACACTTGTATGACACATAAACGTGATTTACGCATCGTTTTTATGGGCACTCCAGATTTTGCGGTTGCCACATTAAAAGCACTTATAGATAATAATTATAACGTTGTTGGAGTTATAACTGCTCCGGATAGACCTGCAGGACGTGGTCAAAAATTAAGAGCTTCTGCCGTAAAAGAATTCGCTTTAGAGCAGAAGTTAAATATTTTACAACCCACAAATTTAAAAGCAGAACCGTTTTTAGAAGAATTGAAAGCTTTAAATGCCAATTTACAAATTATAGTGGCGTTTAGAATGTTACCAAAAGTGGTTTGGCAAATGCCCGAATACGGAACGTTTAACCTTCATGCCTCCTTATTACCACAATATAGAGGAGCAGCTCCAATTCATTGGGCTATTATTAATGGAGAAACTAAAACAGGAGTTACGACCTTTTTTATAGATGAAAAAATTGATACAGGTGCTATCATTCAAAGTGAAGAAACTGAAATTAAAGCAACAACAACAGTTGGTGAGTTGCATGATGATTTAATGACTATTGGAAGTGAATTGGTAATTAAAACTGTAGAACATATTGAAGCGGATACGGTCTCTACAACGATTCAACCACAAACAGACGATTTAAAAACAGCTTACAAACTAAATCGTGAGAACTGTAAAATAGATTGGTCGCAACCTATAGATACCATATATAATAAAATTAGAGGTTTAAATCCATTTCCAGCGGCTTGGTGTTATTTAGATAATAGCGAAAGTGAACCATTATCTGTAAAATTATATGAAGTAGAAAAACAAGATGAAGATCATAAACATGCCAATGGAAGTATAATCACATCTAAAGACGAACTAAAAGTCGCATGCCAAGGAGGTTACATAAATATTATAGAGATTCAACTTCCAGGAAAGCGCAAAATGAAAGTAAAATCTTTACTTAATGGGTTTAGTTTTTCTGAATCTTCAAAACTGCTCTAAACCCTTATTATCATTGGTTTTACAAAAACTCCGATGAAATACATAACCTTTATTAACAAATGTCCCAAGTTATTAACAAAAAGCCGTATTTCCCTTGCTATTACTTGTGTAGCTTAATATTCCTAATAATTTTGTGTACGGATTTTAAATATCTATTATTTTAGAATCGAAATTTTAACAATTTAAATTTAATATTTATGAACAAAACAGATTTAATCAATGGAATGGCAGAGAACGCTGGAATTACTAAGGCAGCTGCTAAAAAAGCATTAGACTCATTATTAGTGGACATCGAAGGATCTTTACAAAAAGGAAACAGAGTTTCTTTAGTAGGATTTGGTTCTTGGTCAGTTTCTAGAAGAGCCGCAAGAGACGGAAGAAACCCACAGACTGGTAAAACTATAAAAATTAAAGCTAAAAATGTAGTGAAATTTAAGGCAGGTTCTGACTTAAGTAGCGCTGTAAACTAAGACATTTTTTGTTTGAAATACAGAACCTGCTCCATGAGCAGGTTTTTTTTTGCTTAAATTATAAAGGCTTTTTATTAAATAAATAAAAACTTTTTTAAATGCGATATCACACATTTAAATAGGTATTAGTTGTTTTTTTAACAAAAAAAACATAGATTTAGTCATAATAAATTTATAAAAGCCAGAATGAACAAACCCGAAAAAGGCAATTTACTCATTGCCGAGCCATCTATTATCGGTGATATTTCATTTAATCGTGCTGTGATTCTCTTAGCCGATCACAACGCTTTAGGTTCGGTTGGATTTATTTTAAATAAACCGCTAGACTATAATCTTAAAGACCTAATAGAAGGTACTGAGTCTGAATTTCCTGTTTATAATGGTGGACCAGTAGAACAAGACAACCTATATTTTATTCATAAATCACCAGAATTAATTCCTAATAGTATTGAAATATCGCATGGTATTTTTTGGGGAGGAGATTTTAATATTGTATTGAACTTAATTAATAAAGGAAAAATATCTACTGGAGATATTCGCTTCTTTTTAGGCTATTCTGGATGGGACGAACAACAATTAGATAATGAACTTAAATCTAATGCTTGGTTAGTTTCTGAAAATATCTACAATAAAGAAATCATTTCTAAGCCATGTAATACGTTTTGGCGTGAAAAAATGCTAGAACTTGGTGGTGACTATAGTATTTGGTCTAATGCACCTGAGAATCCTAGTTATAATTAGAATTTAAACTTGAATTCAAAGTTTAAGCTGATTACGAACGAAACTTCCAAATAACGTTTTCCTTCATCAGGTATTATACTATACCACAAGACACATTAATCAAATGTAACACTTCATCAAAAAAACCATTCCAACAGTATTGAAAATCAACAAATATTATAATAATAATCAAAAAATAAAGTTGAGAGACCAATTCAAGAACATCAAAAATATACAACACCACCTATTCCGACACAAGCGGAAACCAAGACCTTCAATTATTTAGCCTAAAACATGCAGTGAAGCGAAGGAAAGAGAAAGAATCGATGGTAGATTTAATAATAAATGAAACTCATTATATATTAGGGAAGTGCATACATTAAAGCAACTACTACCTCTCATTTTTACACCGTAACAAACAATATGTTTAGCTAAATAATTGGCAGTTTTGATCTTTTGGTTCGTTTATTCGCAGGAACTTATTTTATGGAGCTCATAATGTGCTTCGCAGTTTGCAACAAGGTAAATGCGATAGCATTCATGACTTCATATTTAATAAAACAGAAATCCAGGAACTAAAATGAACAAATAACAAACAGTTCTAACAATTCACAAACATCTTTAAGATAGCAAACGTAACTTAGCATTAAGCTTCACCAAAAGACTCTGAGCAAAATCACTCCCGTATTCTTTTTTACGATATTTAGTAATTGGAACAATACCTTTAATAACATTAGTAATAAACAATTCATCTGCTTTTTGAAGTTCAAATGGACTAATAGATGCTTCTTCTACAGTCACATTAATATCCTTTGATAAGAGTTCTAAAATCTGCTTTCTCATCACGCCTTTTAAACACCCTTCTTCCAAAGGTGGTGTTTTTATTTTACCATCTTTAACTAAGAATAAATTCCCATTTAAAGCTTCAAGAACACTTTTGTCAGTATTTAAAACTAAGCAATTATCTAAATCATTTTCTTTAGCGTAAATACTACCAATAACCTGAATAGCCTTATTATTAGATTTTAATCCTGACAATAACCCTGGAGCCACGAAGTAATCTTTGTATAAATCGACAACGCAATTTGCTGTTATATCAATAGTATAAAAGGGATCGTAATGTGGTTCTGCATTGATATTAAAATGCACTTGCGTGGTGTCTGAGGGTAAATATTTCCCACCTTCACCTCTATCGATATTTAATCGGACACGCGCTGAGGCATGCAACAAATCATTGGCTTCTAAAGTTTTTAGTATTTCAGACTCTAAAAATTCCATAGTAAAATTCATAGGGATATCCATTCTAAGAATACGCATGGAAGACATTAATCTAAAATAATGGTCTTCCCAAAAGAAGATTTTACCATTCACTACTTTTAAAGTTTCAAACAGGGCATCACCATATTTATAACCTCTATTATTTACTGTGAGTTTTGAATCTGATTGTGAACGCAACGAACCATTAAAATTTACCATAAAAACACCTCTATAATCTCCTCTAGGAGATATTTTTTAAAAAATATGTATTAATAACTATGTTATTCTGACCTGAATTATAGCATAAAAAAATCTCGATTTCGTTTTAAAGCGAAATCGAGACAAAGATATGATAGATTATTTTCTTAGCGCTTATGCTGAACCTAAAACTTGTTTCAGGCTAGAAATTTGATTAGTCCAAAGCATTTTCCCCTCTTCAATTTCATCGTCTTCAGCAAAATCTGTAATCATTAAAGAGACATCTTTTGTGATCTCATCGACTTGAATTCGGATTTCAAAATAGCATGTTGAGCCCTCTTCATCATCACTTAGCCAACGAAACTTAATACGTTCGCCACTTTTCTTACTTAATAATTTTGCTTGTTCTTCTGAGCCATCCCAGATAAAAGTAAATAATTCTCCACGGGAGTTAACGTTATCGGCAAACCATTCTGATAGGCCTGACGGTGTTGATATATAAGTATATATTAGTGCTGGTGATGCTTGAATCACAAACTCCATTTCGTATTTTTCTTTATCGTCCATATTGCATTGTATTATGTGCTCAATATATACAATTATAGTTGAGTTTTAAACTTTAAATAAATTTATTTTTTTTTACTTTTTATTGTTTGCTGTCGTAAAATTTGTTTTTATATTTGCAGCCGCAATAACGCACATGTTCAAATGGCTTATTTAATCCTTTATATGTGAATTGCGAATTATGGCGAGGTAGCTCAGTTGGTTAGAGCGTTGGATTCATAACCCAGAGGTCACGAGTTCAAATCTCGTTCTCGCTACAGCAGTAAAAGTCTAGCACGAAAGTGCTGGACTTTTTTTATGCGTTGCGCCGAAGCTCGCTTCAAAGCGCAAAAGCATAAAAAAAGTCCATAACAATGCGCTAGCATTGTAGACTTTTACTATTGTAAAGCTCGCACTGCGAAGATTCTATAAATCTCGAAACTAAATTATCAATCTTAATAAAAAGGCCATAGTAATGCGTTAGCATTGTGGACTTTTACTATTGTAAAGCTTACATTGCGAAGATTCAGCGAAGCTAAACGAGTATAACAAAAGCGCAAAAGCATAAAAAAAGGCCATAGCAATGCGCTAGCATTGTAGACTTTTAATATTGTAAAGCTCACCTTGCGAAGATTCTATAAATCTCGAAACTAAAATATCAATCTTAATTAAAAGGCCATAACAATGCGCTAGCATTGTAGACTTTTACTATTGTAAAGCTCACACTGCGAAGATTCTATAAATCTCGAAACTAAATTATCAATCTTAATAAAAAGTCCATAGCAATCCGCTAGCATTGTAGACTTTTACTATTGCAAAACTCACACTGCGAAAATTCTATAAATCTCAAAAAACAACCAATTGTTAAAAAAAAGGCCAAAGCAACGCCCTAGCATTGCTGACTTTTACTATTGTACTGCTCACCATCAGAAGATTCAGCGAAGCTAAACGAGTATAACAAAAGCATAAAAAGCCCTCAACAATGCCCTAGCATTGTGAACCTTTACTAGAGTTAAACACTACTGCAAAGATTCGTTTAAATATCAACCCAATTAAAGCTAAACAATAAAATGAATAGTTTAAGACATAAAACCCTCATGAAAAATTATGAGGGCTCTTGTAGCGCAATTAATAATAAGGGAATATATTAGTAATTACTGCTTTACAATACGTTTAAAACCGACCACATTGTTAGAATCTTGTATACGTAAAACATAGATTCCTGATGCAAGATTAGAAATATCAAGTGTTTCGCTTCCTTTAAAGGACATTACTTTTGCTCCAGATAAGTTATACACCGTAATCTGAGTCACTGCTGCCTCTTTTAAATCCACGTGAAGCACTCCTGACGTCGGATTAGGATAAATGGCCATCGTATTATCATCTTCTGTAAAGTCAGGTGTTCCTAATACCTCAAGATCTATACTATATTCCATAAGCCCAATATCAAAAGTCCCTACATACACTGTCACAGCGTCATCCTCAAATTGATAAGATGAAGAAGCAGAACCGACACTTAACAATTGATCGTTATAAAGTGTAGTCCACGTCTCTCCATAATCTATAGAATAATGCAATTCAAATAAGGTAGACACACTAGTATATGTCGTCGCTACCATAGCACCTACAGTTTCAGTTGAAAATGCCACTTTATAAATAATATCTGTAGATTTTTGAGCCCAAGTAGCACCACCATCAGTAGACATAAAAACACCTTTGTTAGTCGCCATTGCAAAAGTACCTGGCGTTAAAGGATCTTCTTGTAAATCGAGAATGGCATCTGTAGCTTCTAATACTTCTAAACCTGTAGTATTCGCCACCCAAGTACTGCCATCATCTGTAGACACATACACCTCAGTGCCTAAAGACAACGTAATAGTGCCACTAGCATCGATAACAATGCCATTGATATAATCTACCGTTGGTAAAATAATATCGGTTATAACTACGCTGTTTAAATCACTAAAATCAATCTTTTTTAATTGGGTTTCACCTGGATCATAACCTGCAAAAGCCACAAGTATAGCATCGGTATTTGAAGGATAGGTCGCTAATGCCGAGACTCTATTAGTAAACACACTTAGTAATTGTGTACTGGTTAAACCATTATCTGTACTTATATTAAAAGCACTTCCAAAAAAGCTTGAACTAAAACTAAAAACACGATTAGCAACATAGTCATCGATAAAATAGCTTGTACCTCCTGTAGAAAACGAATTTAAAGGCATCAAATTGTAAGCCGTATCTTCTCCTGTAGTTAAGTCTCTATGTACCAAACCTTGTTGCACACCGTAGTATAAACTAGAATTGTTAACATCCGAAAAGACAGCATTAGTACCTGTACTTACAAAGTAAGGGTTAGCAATAGCACTAACCATCTCACCTCCATCGTTGGAGAACAATGGAATATAATTAGAACTAATCACAATCTCATCCGAGTTCTGTGGGTTATAGCTGGCATTTAAACCGTAATAGTAACTGTCGGTGTTATCGTTTGGATAAACATAATTGATAAAGGTAGTACCTCCATCTTCTGAAATAACTAATTCATTTTCCTCTAAAATAATGATCTGTGACGGGTTGTTATCATTAAATTTAATTTTTACAATATTGTTTAATATACCTGATGTCCAAGTAATAGGCACTACACTAAACGTTGTACCTCCGTCTGTAGATTTATATAAATTTTCTGGAGAAGTTCCAAAACTAATACCTGTACCTACATAAATCGTTTGATCATCTGAAGGATCAAAGGCTATAGTACTTAAATTGATGCCTGCTAACGCTTCTGTAAAAGTTAGCCCTGCATCTTTAGATACAAATAAACCACCATCAATGTCCGTACTACCATTACCTCTGGCTAAAAAAATAGTATCTGGATCTGAAGGACTTATGGCAACCTCATTCAAAAAAACCGTATCGTAGTCGTTAGTATAATAAATCATATCCCAAGTGATACCTCCATCAGACGTATAAAAGGCTTTGCCCTCATTAAGAAACCCGACAGGAAAACCTGTATTAACTAACAGAACGTCCATATCGGAATCATAAAAATCGTAAGATTCAACATAAGCAAGATCAACTTGGTTTGGTAGTGCAATTACATTTTCCACAGATGTTGTTGCTAAATCATAAACTACTACTGCATTTTCTGTAGTAATTCCTGTATAGATATAAAAAGTAAGTTTTGTACCATCGGCTGATAGTTTTAACTGCTCAATTCTTGCACTTAAGACGATGTCCAAAGAGTACAAAACAGACCAAGTGGCTCCGTTATCTTCAGAAACCACAATATGGTTTCCTAAGGTAATGCCGTAAATCTTGTTGGGTATGTTAGCATCATAAGTTAGGTCAAATATTCTACCGTAATCAGTAGAACCCGTAATTTCAACTTGAGCAAAAGTGTGTTGTACTGCAAAGACGAGTACCAATAAAAAGCGTGTAATTGTTTTTGTCATAATGAATCGTTTTAGTGAACTTCAATATTCTCCAATACTAATCACAATTACTAAATTTTTCAAACAATTAGTGCGACAGCAAAAATAAATAGTGTGACATTAACACCTAAATATCTGACAAATAACGATATAAGTCCGAACTCTCAGAGAGTCCCATTTTCTGACTTATGCGCTCTTTTCGTTTTCTAGAGGCGACAGCGGTGATGTTAAAGAGCGACGAAATCTCTTTATTGGTAAGATCCATATATAAATAACTGATGTAACGGATGTCATTTGCTGTTAATTCTGGGTGGCGTCGTTTGAGTTCGGAAATAAAATTTTGGTTGACTTCTTCAAAATGTTTTAAGAAACTTTCCCATTCATTATCATTTTTCAGTAAACTTTTTAGCTCTTTTATTTTGCGGGTAAGAAAGACATTCTTGGAAATCTCGGTTTGACTAGACAACGAATTAATCACCTCCTTCAGCAATTCATTTCTACTAGAAATCTGTAAGGCTTTTGCCGCCAACTTTTGGTTTTTGGTTTCAATTTCGTTTTTAAGCTTTTCTTGTTCTAACATTAAAAAAGCCTCTTTAGCATGCAATTGCTTTTCTAACACCAAGTTATCGCTCTTCTCTTTTTCGAGTTCTAAGGCTATGATTTCCTGACTTCGGTCGTGTAGTATTTTGCGCTGCTTGTTCTTAATAAAACTATTCCGCAAGGCCCAAGATATTAACACAATAACCAAAGCACAAAAGCCTAACAAGGTATAGAGTCGTGCACGTTCTTCGCGTTGCTCTGCACTACTTTGTTGTAATTCGCGACGGTAGTTAGCAATTTCAAACTTCACCTTATTCGCCTCAAAAAAGCGCCCATTCTTAATCGTTGACAGGGTTTCATTTAGTGCTATTATTGAGTCTTTGGCAACAAGCGCAGCCTCCATTAAGCCTTTGGCTTTATACAGTTTGGACAATTGCTCATAGGTTGAGATTTTAAGATCTGGATTTATAGCTGCTTCACGCGCCGCTTCTGCATAGGTAATAGCGGTATTGAGATCTCCTCTTTCTTGATATACATTAGACAATACGGTAAGTGTAGAGATCTTTTCTTCGGTAAATTCTATAGCGCTTAAACTCGGCAATAGTGTTTTAGCCAAGGTTTCGGCCGTCTCTAAATCACCACGCTTATAATGGTTTTCAGCCAATGCAATATCTACTAAAAGTATTAAGTTAGCACGACCTTTAAGACGTTCTTTTGCTTCCTCTAAATACGCTAGGGCTTCATCTAATTTATTGAGTTCATTAGCCGCTAGTCCTAAATTAACGGCGTAAAGTCCTGTTTTAATCGTATCGTCGTGTTCTATTGCCATGAGATACGCCTTATAAAAATAGGCTTCCGCTTTCTCTGGCTCACCTTCTTTGCTATACAGAATAGCAATATTGTTTAAAACCGTCATTTCCTCATTTTCATCGAGGTGTTTTAAAGCAATGGTATAAGCTTCTAAATAATTGTCTAGCGCCTCACCGTAATCTAACATGGAATAGTAATTGGCTCCAATATTATTTAAGGCCAAGAACTGTTGTTTGTACCAATGGTTATCTTCGGCAACGGTACGCACTTCGGTTAATAACTCTAAAGAGGTCGCGTAGTCCTTATTACTTCGGGCGGAAATGCCTTCAATTAACAAACTGTCTAATCGCTCTGTTTGTTGTGCGCTGAGCACCATACTAAATAGAATAACGATACCCCTTACAATACGCTTCATACTTTGTTTACCTGTGAATCCTTAGCGGATAGCTAAAGCGCTAAATATAGTTTTTTTTTAGTTCAAGAAAAAACGAGACTAAAGCATCAGTCCCCTTTTCCTAGAGGGATATATAAGGATCTGCATGCCTTATGGTTAAAACCAGTACCGAATCTACACCCCAATAGTCTTCGTTATAGCCATTGCTGTCATAAAATCAATTTTAGTTGAAGTCGTTACTCGGTGGCGTACAACTTCAAAACTGCACTAAAAAGGCAACCTTACGTAACTGATTAACATTTAAATGGTTTGAGTTAAAACATGGCCTTCTATACCTGTATATTTAAAGTGAATTTAAAAAATAATCTTATGAAAACGACATATCACATTATAGCCTTAGCGCTATTGACCGTTTCTTTTTCCTGTAAAAATGAAACCTCAAAAGAAAGTACGGATACTAGAAACCCCATGAATGAAGAACTCACCGATACTCGGAATTACGAACAGGACGGGAATTTTGAAGAAGACGTTTATACATACGAGGAAAAAACCGGTGACATAGACCAAAACTGGAATCTTAAAGATCCGGAACGCCAGATGCGTTTATATGCACAATTTGAACTAAGCGAGGAACAGCAACAGCTTTATGAAACTGCACTATCCAATTGGATGACCTCTAATACTGAGAATCCTTATGAAAAGCTTTCGGCAAACGATCGTATAGATGCTGAAGCTGATATCTTAGAGGATATTCTTGATGATGGACAGTTTGAGCATTATAAGGAATGGGCAAATGCTAATGATAAGCGTTAATTACTAGATGTTGTTATTGCTTAATATTTAGAGACTTGCTAAAAAATTTGATCAATCCTGTACGGTTATGCTGTATGGGATTTTTTGTGCGTAATGTTATTTATTACATTACTCGGATTATATACGGAGTACATACGGAGGAGATACGGAGGAGATACGGAGGAGCTCCTTTCAAGAAAAAATTACAAAACACTACATAACAACACCTTACATATACCGTTTTTCATCTTATTGCATTTTTACGAATTTTTCAACACTATATCGGATAGCTCTAATAATAATTCAAATTAAGAGGATTTTTGAGCTTGAATTTTAAAAAATTTTAGGGAAATTCGTGATTTTGATATAAATACTTCAAAATGAACTGTTTACGGTTTGTTTATTTTTTTATATGCTTGACCCCTAGCCACTTAACAACATGATCAATTGTTAACTATAATAACCGGTTTTATAGAAGGCTCGCGATTCTAATTTAACCTTAGAATTGGTAATCCCTACATTTATTATTGTGGCCCAAAATCGTTTTGGGTACTTAACCAGACATGTATAGCTTTAATATGCCATGGCTATACGTGTCATAAAACTAGAAACCATGGCTAAAAATAATTCATTTATTAGATTAGAAGGTACCTTGGATGGGTTGACCTTCTTTAGAAAAAACGGAGAAAGTTTTGTAAAAACGAAGAGCCGTGTTAGTAAAAATAGAATACAGAATGACCCTGCGTTTAAACGAACGCGCGAAAATAACCAAGAGTTTGGAGGTTCTGTACGAAGTGGTAAAGCCTTACGAGGTGCCTTTGCCTCTATTGTGAGACTGGTTAGTGATAGCTATGTTAGTAGCCGAATTACTGGTAAAATGCGAAGTATTGTTAATAATGGTACTGGCCTTCGTGGTGAGCGTGTTATTAATATCGTTGATAACCCAGAACCTTTTATTGGGTTTAACTTTAATATTTCGAAGCCCTTTGATAGCCAGTTTAATGCTCCTTCTGATGGACCTGTTATGAATGTTGACCGTGATACGGTTACCTGGACTGTTCCTGATTTTAATACAGACAGTTACATTAGGACTCCAGAAGGTGCCACGCATTGTAAGATTGCCTTGGCGGCAGGTTATGTTAGTAATTACGAGTGGGATACCGCTATGAAATCTTACGAACCTGTAGAAGATACCCCAAATGCCATTGGTGATGTTATGTATAGTGCTCCTATACCCCTAATTGGGATGGTTGGTAGTGATACTGTATTGACTGTGGATTTGACAGCTTATGCACCTATACCTGTCACTACGGCTTTATTTGCTGGTACTGCTATTGTGTTTTTGCAGGAGGTCAATGGTGATCTTTATGAGCTAGCTCAAGGGCATTCTATGAAGATTGCTGCTGTTGGGTAATTGGTTGTAGGCTTTTAGCCTTTAGCTATTAGCTTTTAGCTGAATTGTTTTGATAATCCCGTATGGTTATGCTGTACGGGATTTTTTATTGCTTTTGTTTTTTTATGTATAATGACTTTTTATGTTTACTCGATTACTTTTGATTCTGTCATTGCGAGGGACACAGAACGCCGCAATCTTTTATTTTAAGTCTGTTCATTTTGTCTTGACACAAAACGAACCAAAAAGTCAAAACGATTTGTTAGGAAATTGCAAGCACCGCTCGCCAAGTCATCGAGGTTGTTTGTTTATTACTGTATTTTGAGTGCTAATACTTGATTCGGATTCTTAACTTTATTTATTGCTCACTATTTCTGAAAATCGTTGAGTCCGACGCTGTCGGAACTACTCTGATCAATGGTAATTTGAGGTTGTTGTTTAATTGCTTTTATTAAGGATATTTTGAACTCGTATTCTTTTCTTGTATTCCTAATTGTTTTATTGTATTCCTTAAGTGTTTGGAAACGTTATTTCTAAGATACAGCTCATGCAATATGGCTCTTGCTTCGGTTATTCTGAAAATTGTTGTTTCAGTCTGTGTCGGAATTGGGGTGTTGCTTATTTTCTTGTGGCATTCTATTGGACTTATATGTTTACTATTTAGGGGTGTCCCCTTGAGGATTACTGAGAAACAAAAAGCTTTTTGTTTTGAAAGTACCGAGCGAAGCTCTTAGGGGTGTTTGGGGTGTTTGTCCTTGAGATTTTTTGTTTCTTATGTTCATTTTGTCTTGACACAAAACGAACCAAAAAGTCAAAACGATTTGTTAGGAAATTACTGCGTACCATTCGCTGATACATTGTTATTTTAAGGTCTTTATAAAAATTGTTTTCCAATCCTTGATTTAATAAATTAACAGTATGGCTTGCTCATTATTTCTGAAAATCGTTGAGTCCGACGCTGTCGGAATTGGGGTGTTGCTTATTTTCTTGTGGCATTCTATTGGACTTATATGTTTACTATTTAGGGGTGTCCCCTTGAGGGGACTTGAGGGGTGTTGGTCCTATGAGTTTTTTTTGTTTCTTATGTTCATTTTGCCTTGATGCAAAACGAACCAAAAGATCAAAACGATTTGTTAGGAAATTACTGCGTACCATTCGCTGATACATTATTATTTTAAGGGCTTTATAATACTTATTTTCCAATCCTTGATTTGATAAGTTAACAGTATGGCTTGCTCATTATTTCTGAAAATCGTTGTTTCCGACGCTGTCGGAATTGGGGACTTGACTACTTGCTTGCGGAAAGCTTTTTTTTTACTATTTGTTTAATTGATAGGGTTGTCCCCTTGAGGATTACTGAGAAACAAAAAGCTTTTTGTTTTGAAAGTACCGAGCGAAGCTCTTAGGGGTGTTTGCCCTTGGGATTTTTTTGTAAATGTTTACCTCTCCTGTATGGTTGTTTCGCTGGGCTTGCCATGACGTAAAAGACAACAGAGCGCTAAGCATCCGTGTTTAATTGATGAGTTCTTGTTGTTGTGTGTTTACTCTATAACAACGTTCTTCTCCTAGATACAATGGGTTGCCGTGCTTCTCTGACCAAAAACCATCTAACAGATCTTTTGTAATGCATTTATAGACTGCAACTCCTTTATACATATGAGTATCATCTCCTTTGTAGTTAAAATTAATGACTAAGATGTTATCTTTAAAAAAGCCAGTTCCTAATTGCTCTTGATTATTATTAATTAACCACTTTGCCTCTATTCTGTTGTGTTCATTTAAGGCTAATTCTAATGTGCCTTTGTAAGCGATACCGCTTTCATCTTGGTTGCTTCCTATAATGTTGTAGGTGCCTGGTAGTTGGGTTATGATCATTTTCTTCTTTTACTTATTTACTTACTAGCCCGTCATTGCGAGGACGAAGGACGTGGCAATCTCAAGCAATCTGTTTATAGTTTTAAGTTGATATCCCTAGAAATAAGTGCTACCCTATAAGACTAAATTAGTAACTTTTTAATTATCGCATTCAAAAACCAAGTTATTCTTCTGATTCTTAATTGGTTTAGCATGTTTGTTTCTTATTAAAATAGAGTCTGGAATCCCTTCAGGAAAGGCTTTACAACCATCATCAAATTCATGCCAGTGCTTACACTTGAAACAAATTAAGTCAATTACTGAAGTCATTTTAATATCGGATTAGCCATAGACGTTTTCCCATTAGAAGGTTTTCCCGTTTTGTGACAATAATTCTCTGGATAGTCATAGTTTTTATAATACGCCCAAGATCTAAATGCATTATATGAATAAGGGCGTTCTGGATCAAAAGGAATTTCTTCACCTGATCTTATACAATAACCTATAGTTTGATTATTTTCTTCACTTTTAAAGTCTTCCTTTTTAATATCAAAATCGACAAATTCTGTATCACCCTTAAATTCAGCTCTTTCCCTTTCAGGTTTATCACTATACTTTTTCTCTAAAGATGTTTCTGTTTCTAAATCAAAATCTTCTAACCTATGAGATGTATAATTGTTTCCACTAAATACCTCTTCAGAGACATCAAATAAAATTTTTGACTGCTGATAAACTTTCTGTAAACCAAATAGTTTTTTAGAGTATTGGGGCTTTTTTAGAAACACAATGTCACTTTTATTATATACTAAATCCTTAGTAAAGCTAAAGGTTTCTTCAAAAAGTTTATCAATAGGATTTAGCATTGTTTTTTGAAAATAAACACCATACTCTATATTATTAAGCATAGAATAACCATACAAATTAAGTGAAGTTATTAATCCTTCGCTTTCATTACAATAATGCTTCGCATGTAAATCTTTATTATATAAAATAGTGATGTTTTTAAAGCCTTTAAAAAACGTTAAATCATTTTCGCTAAAACTTCTATACTTAAACTCTTCATTTTTACCAAACACAATATAGACTGCTATTTGGTGTGTGTCTTTTACTTTTTCTAACACGTCTTTAATGTGATCGTCTAATTTTATAAACGGTGAGATTAAAACTATATACTTTTTAGCATTCCATATAATGTCGGTCAACTTACATTCTAAGTCGTCTCCAGTTAAAAATGTACTCATAATAGGTTAATAATTTTATTTGGTTTTATAATATGTAGTTGAAATGAATTTGTATAGCCTAAAAATTTTATCATATTCTTCTTCTTTCATATCTACTCAAATTCAAGTTTAGGCAAACCATCAACAATATCAACGGTCTTCACAGATACATTAATAATACTCAACAACAAATCAAAAATATAGCTTGGTTGTCGTATTCTTTATTCCAATCATGATTTGATGATAGCGTAAAATCACGTCTTCCAAAAGCGTTTATCATTACTAATGAAAACAAAAACAATGCATAAGCTTTCATCTTTTTTGGTTAGTGTTATTAACTCTTCTACACTCTATCTTTAAAAGTACCTATAAACCAATCTACTGTTTTATTACTTTTTCCAAGTTCCTCCTCTAGCAAGTTCAAGATATACTTTGTATCTCTCGTAAGTTTTGAGTCTTTCATCATAATTGCTTGATATTCTCCCTGCTTTAAGTACAGATTCAATTCTTTTGGACAATTCGGAATCTCCTTTGCTATCTCTTTGGTTAATTCTTGCAGTTGCTTTTTCTCCAAGCTCTTCAAATTCAAGTTCAAGCTTTCTTTCTTCTTCTTTAGTGTAGTCTCCAAAGTTTTCAATTTTGAGTTCAATATCTTTTTGCTCGCTGTCCTCTTTTCCTCTATTGGCTGTAAATCTTTCTGTTGCGTCAATTTCAAGTTGTTTAAACGCTTCTGGTAGACCTTCGATTTCTCTTCTAATTCTATCGATAGCATTTCTAATTGACTCTGATTCTCCTTTAATGTCAATTTTTCTGATTCTAGACTCTGCTCTAATTCCGTCTTCAGTATCTCCAAAGACGACTTGTTGTTCATAGCCTCTTGATAGTTCTGATTGCTCCTGCTCAAGACTGCTTCTTTTGTTAAGATATCTTGTTTCCAAATTTTTAAATTCTCTTTGAAAACTCTTTTCTTCTGTACTAAATTTTTCTTCTTCAGATTCAATTGCTTGGAAACTTCCTGCAAGTTCTTCTCGTACTTCTTGGTCAATACTTGCTTCCATTTCGTCCAATCTCTGTTGCTCTGCTTTTGTAGCACTCTCAATTCTTGATATTTCAGATTCAAAGTGGTGTTCAGCTCTTTTGTACGGTTGTGATTCCATAATTCTTTTAACTGACCGTATAAGATTGCTAATTTGGTTTGCTCTGCACTTGTAAGATTCTTCGAAAATTCTTCTTTGCTCGTCATCAATTTCCCATACTCCGTTACTAGATGACTTGGAAACGTAAATATATTTGGTGTTTGCTTCGACTTCATTATAGACCCATTTTACTTTTGTACTTGATTTTAATGCCTTTTCTATTTCATCTTCAGGCTTTTTTGGAATAATTATTTGAACTGTATTTAAACCTAATCGTTTTAACTTTATCCTTTTTTCATTATCTATTTTATGCGTAACAACAAACTCTACTAACAAAATAGGCTCTTGTTTTTCATTAAAGAAAGTTATGTCTGGTCTTATTAACAAATGCCTTTCATCAATATTTGGATTCTGACCATATTTTACATTACAATCTTCATCTTCATAAAAGGTCAATTCTGATTTTACTTTAGATGCTTCAATAATTTTTGCAGATTCTAGTAAACTTGGCAAGCCATCACTTTTGTTTGGCGGATATTTATAAACCGCTGGTAATTTTAATTGCTTTAATCTTTGTAAAATATCTCTGGCAATTAACTCTCTATACTTGCGATTAGCTACAACACATTCGGTATTGTTTTTATCTACATCTTTTGCATGATGCCTAAAATAATGCTCTCTAATTTGTCCTTTAACAGCTTGCATTTCTTTTTTACAGCCTAAGCAGTAATAGCCATTTAAACCACTTTCTGCATTAGAAATATGAACATGGGTTGTAAAATCATCTTCAAATGCCCAATCTGTTTGAAAATCCTTTTTTGATTCTTTACTACTCATAATAAAAACATTTTAAGCCTCCTCAACAATTCTAATCTCCTCCTCAGTTAAGCCATACAACTCATACACCATTTGGTCTATTTCTTTATCTGTTTGGTTAATTTGGGTTTGTAGGGCTTGAGCTTTTTGTTTGTTTTCTTCAAAGAGGTCTAACCACTCAAACTCATCTTTTTTGGTTAGGGTTGGTACTATTGCAAAAGGTGTGCATTCTTTTAGCTCACCTGCTTTTTCCCCTAAATTTATTAACGCGGCTTTTTCTCGTAGTTTATTATTTGCTTTTATGGCTTTGTTTAGCTCTTTTATAAATTCGCCAAAGTCTAACACGTGCCAGCTTTGTAGTTTTTTGGATAGTTTTTCTAGTTGGAATTTATGTTTGAGGTAGTTTTGGAATTTTATTATTATTGAATTTATGTTTTCTGATAAAATGTGGTTAGAATCGACTAATGCAGATATGGAATTCCCATTATTCCTTGAAATAGGAATTTCTATCAATTGAGATTTTTTAATCTTTGGAAATAGTGCTTTATTATCGGAAAACCTTTTAGTCCAATAAAACTTAATTAGTTTAGAATTTATTTGAGCAAATAAGTAATTCAAATTCCATTCTTCATTTTTTAAAATTAGACTATAAATAGTATTTAACAAATAAAACCCTTCCTTATCTACGGTGGCTACTGGTGTTGCCCCTATTTGCCTTATTATAATTTTATTGTTTTTAAAATACTTATCATCTCTTTTCCTATGCAACCAATTTCCATAAGATAAATAATTACCAGACCAAGTAATATTATAAGGTACAAAATCCTTACCATCTAAAAACTTAACTTGAAAATCTTTTGTTTTCTCAATACTAATATTTTCTGCTTTAAAGTTCTTACTCTTACCTGTTCCACCAATTTGAATACCAATACATATATCAACAATCTCACCTAGTTTTGTAGCATTAACATCAATCTTATTTAAAAGATTAGATTCAACTAGACTAATATTTGTTTGGATACGAAAAAATTTATCTTCAAAAAAATCAATAATTTTGACTATTGATTTCTTTAATCCATTTTTTTGTATAATTTCAACTTCATTTACTTCATTGCTTGTAATTAACACAACACTTTCCACACTTGCATCAGGAAAAACAGTATCATCAAATAATCGTACTGCGAAAAGTAATTTATCTTTTAAAAGTTTCTTTCTAATTAAATATGCGTTTTCATTTACAAGGACAGTGTTTGGAATAATCAAGCCTATAGGTTGATTTTGCTTAATTATATTGAAACATTGTTCTATAAATATTAAATATAAATCATATTTTCCTGTTAACAAATCATACCTCTGCTTGTAATAATTCTTAGAAACCTCATCTAAACTCTTTCCTGGCACATAAGGCGGATTCCCAATAATCACATCAAAACCACCTTTTTCAAATATTTTAGGAAATTGTGTTTCCCAATTAAAGGCTTTATCTCCTGCAACTGCTTTACTATCTATTAAAGAGTTACCACATTTAATATTAGAGCTTAAATCGTTTAATTTACGTCTTGGTTGTGCGGTGCGTAACCATAAGGATAGCTTTGCTATTTCTACAGATTCTTCGTTAAGGTCTACACCGTAAATATTATTTTCAAGAATAGTATTTTCTATATCTGGAAATTGTAAACCACCACCTAATACTTTAGTCTTCAGCTCATCAATATACGTGTGTTCTTTTATTAAAAAATCTAATGCTTGGTTAAGAAATGCACCAGAGCCACAAGCAGGATCGCAAATGGTCAGTTGTAGTAGCCAATCTCTATAATCGTCTAGAATAGTTACTAATTTAGCTATTGTTGCTTTGTTCCTGTTCTTCCTGCCTTTAAAATATTCTTCTTCTTTAAAGCCTAATTCGGTTTTCTTTTGGTCGCACAATTTACCAATAGTATTTTCTACTATGTATTTGGTAATGTATTTTGGCGTGTAGAAAACCCCATCTTTTTTACGTTTTGACTTTTGCTTATCGAAGTCGCCACCTTCAATTTCTGCATTTACACTTTCAATTTCGTTTAGTGAGTTTTCAAAAATGTGTCCTAAGATGTTAACATCTACTTGACTTTCAAAATCGTATGCTGCTAACTGACAGGTGTGTTTGTATAATAATTCACTATCAATTTCTAAGCTATCTAGTGTTTTATCTTCTTTAAATAAACCACCGTTATAGGCATATATTTCGGCTCTTTTAGATGTTCCTGCTCTTCCTTGGTCTAAGAAGTTAAAGTATTGCTTAAATAGTGTGTATAGTGGTCTATCGTCGCCAAAATCTACATCATCTTTCCATTTATCTAATATTTGCTGTGTGCTGTTTGCAGGTAGTAATCCTCTATCTTCTGCAAAGAAAATAAAGAGGTAACGGTCTATTAGTTTTTGAGATTTTTTAAAGAGGGTTAATTTAACGTTTTTCTCTAGTTTTAGTTGTTCTGCTTTGTCTTCATCGTTTAGTTCTTGAGATTGCGTTGTTCCTCTCAATGACGAATTCTTTAACTGTTTAGCGTTACGTTTTACTAAGTCTCTATATAGTTCACGCTTAAATACGGAATAGTCTTTATAGAATTGTTTTGTAATTTGCTCTTCTTCAACAACAGATGCTTCTTTTATTTTTAAGGGTACATTATTAATTATATTATCCTTTTGTAAGCATAGATATAGTAATGCAAAACGCTCTGGTGATAGCTCGAAGAGATTAAATTCTTCAAACTCTGTTGCATCGTTTATGTAGAATCTTAGTTTTTCGAAGTTAGAGGTTATCACATATACACAACCTTTTTGATTGGCTTTATAATCGAATGCTTGTTTGCGTATGCTTTCTAAATCTTTGGTATTAGTTCCTTTTAATTCAATAACACCAATAGCAACATCATTATGTAATATGGCACCATCTGCTTTACGTGCATTGGTTTGGTTTTTATATTCTGCTACTAAATTAAAATCTGCGTTAGGTTTTAATGTATAGTCTAAAATATTTACAAATAACTCGGTTAGAAATATACCTTGATATTCTTCTTCTTTAGAGCTACGTATATTGTCTTGTATCGTTGGATTTAAGAAATACTTGGCGTACTTTTTATAAGCTTTATCAACTTTAATAATATCTAGTAAGTTAATGCTTTGCTTAAGTACTGAGGTTTGAAATAATGCCATAAATATCTATACCGAGCGACTAAAAGCGTTCGTCTGTTTAATTTTAAATGCAATACACTATATAAGTGGATAATAAGGGACTCTAAAGATAGCAAAACCCTTAACGTTTCAAAATGTAACCTGTATAATTTTCACAAGATACCGACAAATAAAAAAAGTAATAGCCCCTAAATACAACGAGCTGAGTTTTACCCTTCTTCCGCATAAAAGAACTCATGTATTTTAATTAAATCCCCACGGCCCATTTGTACTAAATCTTTAGTCGATTTTAGAAAAATACCTAGAGAGCGTTCGTTATACACCAACTTCATATCGTCTGAATAATCGGTAACCACATACATGTCTCCTTCCAACTTAAAAAAGGGTATCACCAGCTTACTTTTAATCTTAACTCCTTTGTTCACAACTCGTCCTTCTTTTAAAGTGGTTTCTAAAGTAGACTCGTCCTTTTCACTTGAAGATACTTTCACATAAGCAATCATCATGTGCATCCATTCTACATCATCAATTAAGTACCAGGTGATTTTATCGAAGTTAATGCCGCTTTCACTAATCCACCCCTGACTTGTAAAGGCGAATAACACTTGCTTTTTACCATTTAGTTCAGGCTTATCCTCTGGCGTAAATTCTTGTATCTTATAAGAAATAACAGACACAGCAGACATATCTTTAAGCTTCTTACCATCAAAATCTAAGGTCTTTAAAGAAAAGCTTTCTAACTCTGGATGATGTGCCAAGATATATTGTGTGGCTTTAAGCTCGGCTTGTTCTTGCATTTGTTTTACCGCAGCAACACCAGCACCAATAGCAAGCAACCCACCTACAACAGCACCTGCTACTGCACCATCGTTTTGTGCTTTTATTTTAGTTGGTAACATCATGAAGCAAATGATGGTAAAAAGTAATAGTTTTTTCATTTTGAATGTCTTTTAGATTAGAGTGATTAGTCGTAGTACACAAACATAATTCAAACTATGCTACAGACCTTACGGTATTCCGTAATGAAAAAAAGGCGACGCTCTGTTAACATCCCAGATCATGTATCACGAATCACGAATCCTAAAACAAGCTAATCTTTTGACCTAGCTAGAATAGAGGATATGGATTTATATCCCTCTACAAAATTGACCCCAATAGAAACATAAGGCCTACCACTCTCCCCTACTAAATACCAACCATAACCAACTTTAACTGAGCGTAAGAAAGTAGATACAGATAATCCTAAGCCAACATTGGTGTTCTCATTACCATCTTGAAGCACTAAGAGTTCTGGACCAAAACTAGGATTAAAAAGATTTCTCCAAAATCTTGCTCCACTATTTAGCTTATAATGAAAACTCATACCTGAGCTTCCTGCTGGCTTAAAATTAGAATTACCAGAATTAACTCCATTTACCCAAGCAAATCCCCCGCTAGCAGTAGATTCCCATCCATAGTCTTCGTATTCAAATGTAGTTGTTAATGAAACATTACCATCAGATTCATTTGTAACTGTTATTATCAATTTATCTTTAGGTTGTGGATTAGCCATACTTGTATTTACTTCAGCTTGTATTGGTCCACGGCTAATAGCTGTAATGGTATAGTTATAGGCTAAACTTGGATTTTCATTAAGGCCTTTAGAAACTAGATTTTGTTCAAACTCCTCTTTATCAGTTTTTACTTCAACTTCAAAAAAACCACTTACGGTTATGGGTACAACTGTACCGTCAAAACGTTTTAAATAAGCGCTTACTTTTAACTTAACATCCTTATTTTTTGTTATTTTCTTATAAATACTGTCATCAAACAAAATATTAATAATAGAGCCTGGTTTAATAAAATTAGTAGAAGAAGCGTTTGCATGTTTTGTTATTATATTTTTACCATTAAATCTTGGGTTTCTTATAATAAACTTAGTAAAAGCTATAGGGTTTCGAATATCTTTAAATTGGATATATGCCGATTTACCATCTTTGTTGTTTTTAGAGTAATGCGACAATATATCGTTATTAGCAAACTCCAAGTCTTCTGGCTTTGTATTTTTCACGCCTTCATCCAGCTCAAAAAGGGATGCTTTTAGCATTAATATTTTTAACTCTAAAGCTTTAATAGCTTCTCTTTGGTTTTTAATTAATCCCGAATTAACTTCTTCTGAATCCATTAATACTTTTAACAAAGCTTCCTTTGAAGCAATTAGTTTCGCTTCTGTATCTCTTAAGTGTTCTGTTTCGTAAATAATTTTTTCACTTATCGTCATTCTATCTAGATTTTGCGAAAAGCATGGCATAACAATTATCACGATTGTCATGAAGAATACAATTTTTAGAGTTCTCATAATATGGTTGGTTTTGATTAATAGTTAAAATTAACAGTAATACTAACACCAAACCATACCCAATAAAGGGTATATTTAGATTTAGAAACCTCATTTTAAACCATTTACACCTTAACAGTTAGTAATTACACCCTATTTGCCTTGAATTAAATGCTCAGAACCTTGTAATAAAAGTATTTGGACCTATGCTTCTCGTTACAATTTTGGAAAAAACCAAAATCACTTGAAGTGACGAATTAGTGTAATTACACTACGGTAGTTTCAGTCAGCGTTAATGACACAGGCCGATGATCGCTAGTTAGGGTACTAGCATTAGAACCTGCGTTGGCGCGCTCAAAAATCTCATGCTCTACACGTCCGGCTTTGGCATTCACCTTTAGCGGAAAACTGCCATTACAGAGCGGTTGACTCATTAATATATGATCTATAAGTAATGGGTTTTGGCTGGCTGGTATGTTGAGAATGGGATCTCTAAAGCGAGAGGTCCATCTTAAATCCGCGCTATAATCAAAAAGGGCATGGTTAAAATACCTTTCAGCTGAGAGCACATCTCCTTGTAGGTTTTGGATGAGATCGAAAAAGAGGTACTGGCTTTCAAAAAAATCTTGCCCAGGACCATCGTTACAATCTCCCAATAGTACCATACCTGGTGCTTCTAATTGGTTGAATTTAGCATTGATATAATGGCGAATGTTTCGGGCTTCTGTGGCTAACTTCACTCTGGCTTTTAGTGCGGTTTCTAAGTAATCGCCTTCTAAATTGCCGTGCGTATCTCGCTTAATACTGGTTAAATTAATTTTAGATTTCAAATGTACGCCTATGCACTCTATTTCTTGTCCATTATCTAATTGGTAAATGAGTACTTGTGGATGGCGGTAATGTTTATGGTCGTCTGGCACAATCTTGCCCCAATAATTCACCTGCCATCGGTCGGCTGCGATAAAGGCCTGCCAAACCGTGGGTGCTTGTAAACGACATTGCGCCGCAATAGCAGGTTTTACCAAAAACCAGATCCATTGCGTGCCTCCCATATGGTTGCCGTAATCGCGATCTCTGTCACCTACTTGGTCGTTAGCTCCTTTTAATAATACAGGAATCCATTGGTTATTGAGAACGATAGCGCAAAAATCGATAATGGCTGCTTCTCCTTTTGGTCCTTCTACCAAGGCGAGGATATCTGCATCGATATCTTGTATGGTGGTTTGTACACGCTGTCTGCGGCTGAGACTATTTTGTGTGGGTTGGTCTTTAATTAAATCTTTGGCTTTTTTAATATTCCAAGTGGAAATTTTTATTGGCATAATTCGATGGTATGATGATGAATAGTGATAAAATTAATAGCTATAGCAAACCATACCTAGTTATAATAGGTAGTGCTACTATGTTTTGTCAACAACGAATTATAATAATTCATACGGTTAAGGACGCCGTATCTTAGGGATAGAATAAAACTACACAAAAGCGCTAAACCACTAACAATAAACAAGATAAAACACCATATTTATCTTTGTAATGCATTTATTTACCACTAAGTGTTGCTATACCCCCTACCACTACTTCACCTCTAAGATTTACTCCCTAATTCTTATTTCCATATCATAAGCGGGTTGGCTATCGTTTTTTCCTACAGCCTAAAAATTTAGGGACTTGGCAGATAATTTTATGACATAAGAAAAGGCAACTATCCCTAATTGCCCTTTCCCCATATACACTCATCCTATAATATTCCCTACAATATTATAATTATAAATAAGTGTTGGTCTGTTTAGTATGTCTGTCGTATTATATCACTCCCAAATCTTTAGTTATAGCCACCAAATGAATGGCATTATGGGCTTTAAATTGTTCCCGAAGTTTGTTGAGACGTTTCTCTATAGTACTTAAACTACTGGGATGAATACCGTTAGATTTGAGACTGCTACTAATCTCATCTTGAGACTGGCCTTCCGATAACATTTTGAGTAACCTAATGTCGTAATCGTCTATCTCTAATTGTGTTTTTGGACTTAAGGCTTTCTTCACTTGTGGCGATACGTAGATTTTAGAATGACTAACGGCTTTTATGGCCTCTGCTAGCTCTACAGCCCCTTTTCGATCTTTACACACATAAGCATTAATGGTATAGGTGTTAAACAAGGCCCGAATCTTTTGCAATTGGTCTTTCATAGAATACACTATGATAGGCAAATCTGGAAACTCAGTACGTAAGTGCGCTATAAGCATTTCACCAGAAGCTATGGTGGTTGCTCTGTGATCTTTTTTAAACGAGAGGTCGGTAATGAGTAAATCGAAAGGAGTGTTATCTAATGTCGCTTTCTTTAATTTTAAATAGGCTTCATCACAATATTGAGACCCCTCAACGGTATCCACATTCAAATCCTTTAATATCTTAGTGATATTAGCGAGGATGGCATCATGATCTTCATTAATTAAAACATTCTTAAACATAGCTACATGGTTATATTAGCTTTAAACCCTTTTTCTGGACTCGTTACAAAAGTAATAGTTCCATTAATAGCTTCAATACGGTTTTCCGTATTCTGAAGTCCAGTACCCTTTTTTAAGATGCTACCCACACCATTATCGCTATAACTTATCTTAATTTTTTTACTCTCTTTAGAGAACATGATGACGACTATGGAAGCTGAACTGTGCTTTTTCATGTTGATTAAGAGCTCTTGCAAAACCCGATATAATGTTAATTGCTTTAGTTGTGGCAAGGTATCCCAAGTGATATCTGAAAGCCCTTTTATAATGACATTGGTATGGTTATCATTAAAACTTTCTAGTAATTCTTCTAGAGACGCTATAAAAGGATCATCGGTATCTAAAACACTATGGCGTTTAGAAATATCGCGTGTTTTCTGATATAAATTATCTAAGGCATTAACAAGCGCTTTATGTGTTACAGTTTTATGATCCACTTTGGTCATCATCTGAAAGACATCGCTGGCAATTTCATCGTGAATTTGTTTTGAGATGCGCGATTCGGTAGCAAAGACCTCTTGTGTTTTTTCCTTCTTGTGCTTAGCTCTAAATATAATGTACAAGAACACCCCTAATACGGCGATAAATGATGCTATTAAAATAGCAAAGTGGGTTCTAAATTCTTGCTTTTCTTGTTCCAGTTGACTCTCTAAGGCCTTTCGTTTATATTCCGAATAATCATATTTAAGCAACGCATATTGGTTTAAACTTTCCTTTTCTGAAGTATATAGACTATCGTTTAGATGTTTATAAGCTCTGGCATAAGGATCGGCACTTAATTGCGTTAATACCCCTAAAGCCTTGTTTTTATACGATGGTGAGTTTATGGTTTCAGCAAGTTCTAGCGCTTTTAACGCGTATGTTTGAGATTCACTTTCATCTTGAATTCTATAATAATGTTCTGCTAAATGGGAATAACTTGTGTAAATGGTAGAGGTGTCTTTTACGGCTTCTCTTAAGGCTAAGGCGTTGGTCATTAATTCTATACCATGAGCATGACTTAATTTAGATTCAATAACACCATAATTATCAATGACCAATGCTTGTGTAATGGTATCCGTTAGTCTTGGTAGCAATTGATAGGCTTTACGGATTTCTTTTTGTGCATTCCCAAAATCATCAAACTTTTGGTACACCAGTGCTAAGTTATTATAGATTTTAGCACTATCGGAAGCAGACGCTGCCATTTTAAAAGCACTTTGGTACAATTCTATGGCTTTTTGCTTGTGCTTTTGTGCGGCATACATAAGTCCTAAGAGATTATAGAAACTTTTTCTTGTTGCCGTTATATGAGGCGAAGGCATCATAGTATCCATAAAACGCAGGGCTTTAACCGCAGTGGCCTCACTCTCTACATAATCCCCTCTTTTATAGTCTATACTCGCTATATAATATAAATTACGAATAGCATATGTGGTATCATGTGTCTTTAATGCTTTATCATATGCGCTTTTGAAATACGTCTCAGACGCATACAAATCCGTAGCATTTTGAGGCTTTAAGGCTAAGCCCATATAATAGTGCAGACTATCTTTGGTCTGCTGTGCAAATGCATTTTGAACACTTGTTAATAGCACTAAACTAGATATTATATATAATAAGCGGAAGGACAAATAGCTAGGTTTCATGCCCCTAAAATAACAACAAAATATGACTTAAATGCCGTTTATCCGGTGGAAGTCTTAAGGCTTATTAACAGTCTATATTCTGGGAGTTTGAGTTGAATCATTGCAGTAAAACGTCTATTTAAATCTCAATTTTATTTGATGCTATGGTATGATGGCACTGATTGTTTTACTTTAAGTGTTTACATCACCTTATAAAGCTGAAGCCGTTAAAAAATCGTTTGAGTTAGTATTCCTCTCAAATGAGAAACTCTTTCTCTATTAATACTTGTAATTTCGAGATTATAAATTAAAAACTAGACACTTATGAAAACGCCAGACTATAGTGACCCTAATGCCAAGCATGAATTAGATTTCCTGAGTCAATATCAGGAAAAAGGGTATACCAGTAATTTTAGAGTAGAAAATGAAAAACTAATCGCATCCGGTGAAGACAACACATATAAACCCGAAGACGTTCATGTGGTTGCCGAGCATCGTTATGAAGGGATGAGCAATCCTTCCGATCAATCTATTTTATATGTCATTACGACTGACGATGGTAAAAAAGGGACGCTTATCAATGCATATGGCCCTTCAGCAGACTTAGAGGTTCATGAATTTATGGAAGCCATTCCTGAAAAGAATATCGATCATGATGACAGTATTTTAAACATCGACTAATCGTATAGCGCGTTTGCTATACTTAGTATGTACAGACGAAAGTCTCATTATTCCACACCAACACTAACTAAACGGACAAGCTTTATTAGCGACGAACAATGTATTACAGAAAGAAACACGGTAAAGGGTTTACCTATAAGGATGCGCATGGCAAAACCGTAAAGGATGCTAGTCTTCGTGAGTGGTTCACAGCGCTTGTTATTCCACCAGCTTGGACTGAGGTTGAAATTGAAGACAACCCAAAAGCCGATTTATTAGTCACAGGAAGAGACGAGAAAGGCCGTAAACAATACATCTATAATCCGGATTATATAGCACAGCAAAACGCTAAGAAATTTGATCGCATTGTTGACTTTGCCGATCAGTTAGAGCATATGCGCCGCGTGACGGGTCAACATTTACGAAAACGAAAATTAGATCGCAATAAAGTGATGGCTACCATGCTCAGGTTATTGGAATCCGCATTTTTTAGACCTGGAAGTGATAACTATTCTAAGGAAAATTCTACTTATGGTTTAACGACCTTACGCCACAAGCATTTAACCATCGATGGGAATGAACTTATTTTTAATTACAACGGAAAGTCTAATAAAGAACAAGAAAAGCATATCGTTGATAAAAAGCTGGCCAACATTGTACAGCAAATTGATGATATGCCAGGCTACGAAGTGTTTAAATATCTTGATGAAGACAACAACATCGTCGATGTAAAGACGGATGATTTAAATGCCTATATCCGTGAGGTCATGGGAGACGACTTTTCTGCTAAAGATTTTAGAACATGGGCTGGCACTATGATTGCCGCCATAGCTTTAGATGAATTGGGTAGTGTGGGTAAAAAAGATCAGGAATTATTAGATAAGAATATTAAAGCTGCCATCGTTAAAGTATCCGAACAGCTAGGCAACACTCCTGCCGTTGCAAAGACCTCTTATATTGATCCACGCATTATTGATGAATATATGCAAGGCCGAACACTTCAGTACTTTGAAAAAGAAATCAATCAACTACTAAAAAATGTAGAGAATCTCTCTAAAGAAGAAGTGGGTGTGTTATGCATGTTGCATCATCGTTTGCAGAAGGCATAAGATGACGTATCTCTTTTAAAGCTGCACCTTTCTTAGTGTGCTTCACATTCATAAAATAATACGACTTTATCACTTATTTCTCTAGCCATTTTCAATTGAGCAAAAGTCTTGTGCAATTCGATTAATACTGTTGGTACCTTATAATTAATTTTAGATTATAAATTAATAACCACATTGAGGTACCTTATCTCATTGTATTAAAACCTTAAAATTATGGCACTATTTGATAAAAAAACAGAACAAAAATTAAATGACCTTATTGAAAAAGCTTACGATGCTGAAAAAGGGTATAAAGCAGTTGCGGATCATGTTGATAATCCGAGATTAAAAACATTCTTCCTTGATAAGGCACGAGTGAGAAGTGGCTATGTCAATGAATTAACCGGTACACTGCGAACAAGTGGTATGGACATTACAGAAAACGACGGTAGTTTCTCTGGATCTTTACATAGAGCTTGGATAGATACAAAGGCATTCTTCTCTATAGACAATGATGAATCCATGCTAGAAGAAGTAAAAACTGGTGAGAAAAATGCTATTGAAGATTACAATGACATTCTAGATAACTATGATTTAAATCCTACAGTAAGAGCTATATTATTAAAGCAAAAAACTGAGATTCAGGCGAGTTATAACAAAGCTGATTATCTCGAAGGCATACAGTAATTTAGTGTGTTGTTAAAATTAGTTTTCAAGGTTTGATGCACATGTTAGGTACTGTGCATCGAACCTTTTTTATAAACCTATCATTTACGATACCTCATCAACTCAACTATGATGAATAAACCAAAACAATTTCCAGATCAAAGTCAGGAATTACCCGGAAAAGAAAGCCACATGCATCCTGAGCCAGAAGTGATTCGAGATGACTATAAAGGCAGTTCAAAATTGCACCAAAAGGTCGCCCTTATTACAGGAGGTGATAGTGGTATTGGAAGAAGTGTTGCCGTACATTTTGCCCGAGAAGGTGCTGATATTGCTATTGTTTATCTCTCTGAAGACGACGATGCCAAAGAGACCCAACGCTTGGTAGAAAAAGAAGGACAAGCGTGCCTTTTAATAGAAGCCGATTTAAAACATACCAGCCAGTGTGAAGCCGCTGTAGCACAATGCATCGCTAAATTTGGCCAACTCAATATACTGGTCAATAATGCTGCTGTCCAATTTCCTAAAGATACCATTGCTGATATTTCAATGGATGATTTCGATACGACTTACAAAACGAATATCTATCCTTATTTCTATATGTCGAAATTGGCATTAGCACATCTTAAACCCCATGATTGT
This sequence comes from Winogradskyella helgolandensis, assembly GCF_013404085.1. Lineage (NCBI taxonomy): Bacteria > Pseudomonadati > Bacteroidota > Flavobacteriia > Flavobacteriales > Flavobacteriaceae > Winogradskyella > Winogradskyella helgolandensis. Next base: position 3,774,147 of record NZ_JABFHO010000001.1, read on the forward strand.
ATTATAAATACCAGTTCCGTTACGGCATATAGAGGTAGCGATCATTTAGTTGATTACGCCAGTACAAAAGGTGCGATTGTAAGCTTTACAAGATCGTTATCTAAACAATTAGCAAAAGACCACATTAGAGTTAATGGAGTTGCACCTGGCCCTATTTGGACGCCATTAATTCCTGCATCGTTTGATAATGTCAGTGATTTTGGACAAGACACCCCATTAGGACGTGCAGGTCAACCGAGTGAAGTGGCTCCAGCGTATGTGTTTTTAGCGTCCAAGGATGCTAGCTATATTACAGGACAATTTATTCATGTGAATGGAGGGGAAATTATTGGCGGCTAAAAGCCATTCGATAACAATACCCAATTAATACTTGAGATTATATGGAAACTTCAAAATTAGCTATCATCGGCTCAGGGCCTACAGCATTGTATATTCTACAACATATCCTTTCAAACTCTGAGGCATTTTTAAAACAATGTAACCAGATTTCCATTTTTGAAAAAAACGCTAAAATGGGTTACGGCATGCCCTATAATCCTGATTTTACTGATGTGTATAATATTGCTAATATTTCTTCTGAAGAAATTCCAGAGTTACCACAAACCTTAGCGGAATGGTTACGCGCACAAGACCGGGATTATTTAAAGACCCTAAATGTAACTAAGTTTCCCATTAAAGCTACTGAAGTCTATAGCCGCATCTCCCTTGGGGAGTATTTTAGAGCGCAATTCAACATATTAATTGATAGTCTAAAACATCATGGCTTTAGCATTGATGAGCATACCTCTACGAAAGTTACCGATATCAAACCCATTAGCACTACTGTTGCAGAAGTCATAACTGCGACTAAACGCTATAGATTTCATAATATACTTATTGCTACAGGTCACCATTGGAACCCTGATCACTCGACGTCTTCTAATTACTTTGATTCTCCATGGCCCATTTTTAAATTGTTTAATCCCGATGATAGGTATTACAATTTTGAAATCGGTATTTTAGGAGCGTCACTTAGTGCTATAGATGTTGTCACTTCTTTAGCCCATCGTCACGGTAAATTTACACATCACCAAAACCAACTTAGTTATCAATTACACCCTAAAGCGAAAGGGTTTAAGATCGTATTACATGATGTTAATGGATGGTTACCACATTTACAATACGAGCAAGTACATCCTTTCCGGGAAATGTACAGGTACACGACTCGCGAAGCATTACTGGCTCTTAAAAAAGACAATCAGAATCTATTCATTGAAACCTATTTTAACACCGTTTGTAAGCCCGCATTACTAAAAGCCTTAAAAAAAGACGAGCTCCATGATGTTGTAACCTTATTAAATACTAAAGACTTTGGGTTTAAACAGTTCATCGATACTATGGCAGAAAAACATGAGTATATAAATTCGTTTGAAGGTATGCGAAAGGAATTAGAACTTGCTGACACCTTACTACAGAAAAACAAACCTGTCCATTGGATGGAAACCTTAGATGATTTAATGTATAGCTTAAATTTTCATACCGAATTATTTTCAGCAGAAGATCATCTTTTTTTCCATACTGACGTTAAGCCCTTTTTAATGAACGTTATCGCAGCACTCCCTTTAAAATCTGCCCAACTATTATTAGCTTTATACGATGCCAATTGTATAGAACTCGTTAGTGGAAAGGTTGAAATTGAAACTAAAAGTGAATCTGGTACTCAAATAAAGATATGTGACAGTCATGACGGTGTTGAAACCAAAACTTACCCACTGTTTATTAATTCGTCGGGTAATGATGATGTTACATTTGATGATTTTCCTTTTGAAACTCTAAGAAATAAAGGGACTATCTCTATGGCAAAAGCTATGTATGACCACGCTACTCATACGAGGGAAACTCAAAATACATCTAATGAATCTACCGTAACTAAAGAAGGAGAATTATATCTTAAGTTAGGCGGTATAGCCATAGATAATACCTACCGATGTCTTGACGACGACGGGAAGCCTTCACAAATCATTCAAGATTTAGCATTTAATCATATTTATGGCCACAGACCTTATTCATACGGACTACAAGCTTGTAATGCAACAAGTTGTATTGTTATTAACGCTTTATTAGACATAGAACTACATGATGCTCAACCTATAGGTATAGAAATAATTACCAAGACTTACGAGACAAAGGACGACCTGTAAAACCCTACTTATCAACGAACTACTCCTTTAAACACAGTAAATCCATTCGTCAAAACTAAGACCATATCTTCTTCAATTGCATATATCAGATCTAAACTGAACGTTAGGACGTATATAAAATTAAGGTAGCTAAAAATTAAAAATAATTTAATTTTACACTAATTATTTATTTGTATATTGTTTACCTCTTAATTTTAATCCTAACCTTAAAAATTATGATGACTAGCATTCTATTAGTTGACGACGATGAAGACGATAGATTGTTCTTCGAAGAGGCTATTGAAGAACTCAATGAGGATATATCTTTTAAAAGTCTTAACAATGGATTAGAAGCTCTCACGTATTTAGAGACTTGCACAACATTACCCCATGCTATCTTTTTAGATATTAACATGCCTATTGTAGATGGCCCTAAGTGCTTAAAGCGACTCCGTGCTGATGCTAATTATGATGGCATTGTTATATTTATGTATTCCACATCAAGTGTACCAGACACCATTACTCAATTGCAAAAAGCTGGTGCAAATTTCTACATTAGGAAACCTATAAGCTTTAACGCCTTAAAGCTACTTATTAAAAAGTCCTTAGACCTATTGCCACAGCTTGCGACCGCAGGCCAAGAAGAAAATAATTTTTTTATTACGAATGACAGTGCCTAATAAAAACTTATTTTTTTTAAATAATGGTGGCGAAATGGGTGAAATTATGCGCCAAAAAGATTGGTCTATAAGCCCAGTTGGTCATCCCGCAACCTGGCCCTCTAGCCTTAAGACTACTTTGAGCTTTATGCTCAATTCAAAATTCCCTATGTTTCTTTTTTGGGGAGCGGACCATATTTGCTTTTACAATGATGCCTACAGACCGAGTTTAGGTAAGGAAGGCAAACATCCTGAACTATTAGGGCAAAAAGCAGAAATTTATTGGGCAGAAATTTGGGATATTATAAGTCCAGAGATTTTCTCAGTTCTTAACGGTGGTCCTTCAACTTGGCACGAGAATCAACTTGTACCATTTTATAGAAATGGACAAATGGAAGATATTTACTGGACATACAGTTATAGTCCTGTAACTAATGAATTGGGCCAAGTAGAAGGAGTGTTTACTACATGTACCGAAACCACCAGCAGCGTACTTAATCTCGCCAAGATTGAAGCGAGTAAGGATGAATTAGAATTTGCCGTTGACGCAGCCGATTTAGGCACTTGGGATTTTAATCCTATTACAAATACATTTAAAGGTAATAACCGTCTAAAAGATTGGTTTGGACTGCCACTAAATGATGAGATCTTTTTAGAAGATGCTACAGCTGCCATAGTGGCCTCGGATAGAAAACGGGTACGTCAGCAAATTGAAATCTCATTAGGTGATTACGAATCTGGTGGAAAATATGATGTTACTTATGTGATAAAAAACAAACTCACGGAACGCGAACGTATTGTGCGCGCCATAGGGAGAGCCTGGTTTAATGAAGATAAAGTTGCCTATAGATTTAATGGTATTCTGCAAGACATTACCCAACGTGAAAAAGCGTCGATTGAACTGAAGGCCAGTGAAGAACGCTTTCGTAAATTAGTGAAAACAGCTCCTATTGGTATTGCTGTTTTAGATGGTGATGATGATTATGTAATAAAGATGGCCAATGATATGGCACTATCTATTTGGCAACGTACTTATAAAGAAGCCGTAGGCAAACCACTTTTTGAAGTTTTAAAGGAAATTAAAGACAATATTTTACCCATTTTTGAAGCGGTTAAGACCACTAAAAAAGCACAGTTTGGTACTGAATACCCATTTACATTAGAACGAGATGGAGTGGCACAAATAGAATACTTCAATTTTATTTTTCAGCCTTTAATCAAAGACGATGAGGTTGTAGAATTGATATTAGTCGCCTACGAGGTTTCCGACATGGTAAAGGCCAGATTTGAGCTTCAGGAATCCCAAAAGCAATTTAAGAATTTTGTAGAGCAATCACCTATTGCCATGAGTATTGTGAGAGGAGAGAACTTGAACATAGAAATGGCCAACAATGCGCTATTAGAGACCTTTTGGCGTAAAAAGAAAGATGAGGTTATCGGGAAAGATTTATTAGATATATTTCCTGATTTGGAAGGCTCCAAGTATCCTGAAACACTTAAAGAAATTATCCGCACAGGCATTGGAGTGTCAGAAAATGAATCTTATGTCATTTTAGAAAGCGATGACGGTGTTAAAGAGTTTTACTCCGACTATGATTATCAACCACTGTACGGCTTAGATGGTTTAGTTTCTGGAGTCATGGTAACCGGTTCGGATGTAACTGACCGTGTTTTAGCACGAAAGAAATTAGAACAATTTTCTAACGATTTAGAACAACAAGTTGAAGAACGTACCAACGCCTTAAATATAGCTAATCGCCAATTACAGCAGTCCTTAATACATCTTCAAAAAACCAATGAAGAGCTCGAAGCTTTTGCTTATGTTTCTAGTCATGATTTGCAAGAGCCCTTGCGAAAAATTCAAATGTTTACCAATCGTTTATTAGAACGTGATAGTGATAAACTGTCGGCAAAAGGAGTTCAGGATGTCTCCAAAATATTAGTATCTGCCAAACGCATGCGTGCGTTGATTGAAGACCTTTTAGAATACTCTAGAAGCAATGACTCAGATGTAAATTTTAAACCTACCGACTTAAAGGAATTACTGCTTCAGGTGATTGAGAATTTAAATTCAAAAATCGAAGCCACCAATACACTAATAACATACGATGATCTTTGTACAGCAACGGTCATTCCATTTCAAATTAAACAAGTCTTTCAAAATCTTATAGAAAATTCTATAAAATTTGCTCAGAAGAATCTCAGACCTACTGTTGACATTATTACCGAGAAAGTCACCGGAGAAGCTTCTGGCATACAAACTTTATTGGATCATCAAACCTATTATAAAATTTCATTTACAGATAACGGCATCGGTTTTGAACCTGAACATTCCGATCAGATTTTTGAGCTTTTTAAAAGGCTTCATGGTAAATTTGAATATCAAGGAACAGGTATTGGATTGGCCATTGTAAAGAAAATATGTAAAAACCATAAAGGAGCTATTATAGCGACATCTGAACCACTTAAAGGAGCCAAATTCTCTTTATTTCTTCCTGTAGAATAACCAACCTTAGCTGTTAATTATTATTTGTTCGTCACTACTCATAAGGACATTGGATGTTTTGCATGTAACGGATTCATGCTATGACTGTGCGTTTATGGTATCACTCTCTTTGTTTAAAAATAATAACATTCTTTAACGACTTCAACAATCACTTATGTATTGGGTTATAGTTTTATTCGGATGAGTTAATGCATCTTATGGTGTTCATTAATTTTAGGTGGCAATAGTATTTACTCATTTAAACCTCATACCATGGCAAAGCAACACCACTCTAAGACTCAAAAAACTGAAGATTTACAGCAATTCGAAAAAAATGCTGAAGGTAAAGTTATGACAACGAACCAAGGTCTAAAAGTTAACGACACTAATAACTCACTAAAAACCGGAGAACGCGGTTCTACCCTCTTGGAAGATTTTTTATTACGTGAGAAAATCACGCATTTTGACCATGAGCGTATACCAGAACGCATTGTACATGCGAGAGGTAGTGCTGCTCATGGTTACTTTGAACTCTATGAGAGTATTGAAAACTACAGTAAGGCTGGCATTTTCACAGACACAAAACGAATAACTCCAGTGTTTGCTCGCTTTTCTACTGTGGCTGGTTCAAAAGGCTCAGCCGATTTAGCAAGAGATGTGCGTGGATTTGCCGTTAAATTTTATACCCAAGAAGGTACATGGGATTTGGTGGGCAATAATATGCCTATATTTTTTATTCAGGATGCTATGAAGTTTCCAGATCTCATACATTCTGTAAAACCAGAGCCTAATAAAGAAATACCACAAGCCGCTTCTGCTCATGACACCTTCTATGATTTTATTTCCCGATCAACAGAAACCTTACACAATCAGATATGGGTTATGAGTGATCGTGCTATTCCAAGAAGTTTCCGTATGATGGAAGGCTTTGGGATACATACCTTTCGATTAATCAATAAAGACGGAGAATCGCACTTTGTAAAGTTCCATTGGAAACCCCTTTTAGGAGTGCATTCTGTGACTTGGGATGAGGCTGTGAAAATTAACGGTGCAGATGCCGATTTTCACAGACGCGATTTATGGGATGCTATTGAATCTGGACAATATCCGGAGTGGGAATTGGGCATTCAGGTAGTCGCTGAAGCCGATGAGCACAAGTTTGAATTTGATCTCCTAGATCCTACAAAACTGATTCCGGAGGAATTAGTGCCTGTTGAGATTATCGGAAAAATGACGTTGAATAGAAATCCAGAAAACTTCTTTGCTGAGACGGAACAAGTTGCATTTTTACCAGGCCATATTGTTCCTGGTATTGACTTTACCAATGATCCCTTATTACAAGGTCGGTTATTCTCTTATCGCGATACACAGTTGTCGCGGTTAGGCAGTCCTAATTTTCATCAAATCCCTATAAACAGACCTATTGGAGAGGTTCATAATAATCAGCGCGATGGTCATATGCAAATGGATATCCCTAAAGGGCAAACCGCTTATTTTCCTAATTCTTTAGGAGGAGGCTGTCCACATTTGGCTAAGATGAGCGAAGGTGCATTTACCTCTTATGAAGAGCGCATTGACGCAAAAAAAATTAGAACACGTAGCGAAAGTTTTAATGATCATTTTTCGCAACCAGCACTGTTTTATAGAAGCTTGGCAGATTGGGAACAAGAACATGTTGCCGACGCCTATACTTTTGAATTAGGGAAATGTAATCAAAAACATATCAAGGAGCGAATGTTGTGGGTCATTGCGCAAATCGATAAGAATTTAGCTAAAAAAGTAGCAAAAGGTTTAGGTCTTGCTATTCCAAAAACCATTGAGCAACCCATAAATCAGGCTATTGGTGCTGACGCTAATGTTAAAAAACAGCAACCACCAAAAAAGAAAAACTATTTAGATAAAGATAAAGCCTTAAGTCAAGCCAACACGAAATTTGAAAGTATTGCTACCCGGCAAATTGGAGTTTTGGTAGCCGATGGGTTTTCGATGAAAGATTTTAAGACTATGAAAAATGCCTTAGAAAAAGCGCATGCCGTAGTTAAATTAATAGCACCTCATGGAGGAACCATAACGTGTGATGAAAACATGGAACACGAAGTGGATGCTGCCATTATGACGACAGAAAGTGTCTTGTTTGATGCGGTTTATATTCCTGGAGGCAAAGCATCGATTGCGCAATTATTAAAGGAAGCCAAATTTAAGAAGTTTGTAAACGAAGCTTTTAAACATTGTAAAGCTATTGCCGTTGATAATGAAGGCGAACAACTAATCGATAAAACTTTTGTAGCCGATTATAAAGATGATAAAGCAGTATTTATTAATGCAAAACCAAACGCCTTTATTGATTCAATTTCTAAACATCGTCATTGGGATAGAATGGAGATAGCAGCTATGGTTCCTGCCTAAATTAACTTATATACGCTTTGATTTTATGGATAACATTTCAATGGTTCATTGATATTGTAAACGAATACGACACTCCAATTATGAACTTAGAAGAATTAATAGGCATACTGGCTGGGATATTTACAACGCTTGCTGTATTACCGCAAATTCACAAGGCCATTACAACAAAAAAAATTGAAGATGTCAGTGTAAGCATGTTTGTTATTCTATGTATTGGTGTTGGGTTATGGACGGTCTATGGTATTCTAAAAATGGATTGGCCCATTATAATAACCAACGGTATATCATTGATCTTAAACGGCATAATGTTAAAAATTGTATGGTTTCAAGACTCAGATAAATCTCAATAACTAGGATGTAATTGACATAAGATTACGATTTTATATCATCTTTTTCTTTTTCAATTTCTTCACCTATATTTTCTTTCGATAACATAGGGTGATCTTTACCAAGTCCTATAATGGCTATCAAATTAGTGATAGCATTATATAACATTAGGATGACTGTAATCATCATTCCGCTTATCACTGAAGTCGACCCTAAGGTTATCCAATAAATTACTGAATACCAATTGGTAGGTACATTGTCTGATTCGACAATAGGAATGTTGAAGAATTGAAATAATATGAGTGCTGATATAAATAAAATCACATCAAATTTAGCAATACTAAGCACTTGTTTATAATGGAGTTCTTTTAATGACATTTTAGAGCCAAAACTTACACTCAGTAATGTGAGTAATAACGCTAGAATTGTTGCAGATGCTAAGACTATCGTATTACATAGCATATTTAATCCATTCAAAGACTCTTTTAATAAATGTTTAGCTTCGTATCCCGAGACATTTCCTAACAGAAAAATTCCGATACCTGTAAAGAGGGTTGCTATCAAGCCTCCGTAAATAGCATTTTTGTTTTCTTCTAAAAAATCAAACATATAAATCTTGTGTATTGACGTCACTCAACAATTTAGGTTCAACATTCTTATTTGAATTATTATGAATTACAGACACATCGCCTGTACTTTCAAAAATTACCGCTTTTACCTCCTTAAAATCGTGAACATTTGCTTCTCTTAGTTTTGCAATTAAATCGCTTTCACCAACATTACAAGCCTTAAGGCGGTTATGTAAAATTTTACCATTCCACATTATAATCTGAGGTTTGTTAGTAAACCATCGTTTTAGAAGCGGACTCTTTCGTACCAAAAAAGAAAACAAGGTCTGAAACGCAATAATGGTTACTAATACAATACCTCCCTTTAGCAAAGAATAATCTGAATTAAGAATAATAGATGCCAACACGGAGCCCACGGCAATTGTGGAGGCAAAATCAAAACTAGACATTTTAGCAAAGGTCCTCAGACCAAAAATTCGGGTGATAATTATGATGATGGTGAATATGCCTAATACCGACAGTATTAGCCATAGCATGTCTTGAAGTGTCATAATGAAATTGTTTAGTTATAGATTAAAATTACATGTATTCCAGAATTTGGATTAACGCAATTGTTACAAAAACTAACCTATTTAAAATCTTATGATACCGCGCTTTTGTAGTTAATGTAATGAGCTAATTAAATCATCAATAGAGTAAACGCATAGATTTGATCTCTATTAAATTTGATACTATTCAACATTTAATACGACCTTATTATGAATCCCATAACAAAGACACACCCATTACATAAAATGATTGATGAGGCTTATAAAGATTTTATTCTAACACAAAAACATCCTTGTGTTATGGCTAAAACTTTATTTATGACGGATCAATATCATTTAAATATTTACCGATCTTCAAACCACGCAGAGGATTTAATCACTTTACTAAAGGACTTAGAAGCGTTTATTGAACAATACGATTTTGAATCTCATACATTTGAATCCTTCTTAGCCGTCTTTCCTTTTGAACAGTATCATACTGAAAAAGATTTTGAAAACAGGTTATGGCAAACACTCCAACAGTTGCATGAGCTAGATGACTGTGATTGGGATGCTTCGGTAAGTGATGATCCTGATGATCCTAATTTTAGTTTTAGTTTAAAAGGGCACGCGTTTTATATTGTAGGGCTTCATCCCAACAGTTCGCGGCTGGCACGGCAAAGTCCCTATCCTACTATTGTATTTAATCTGCATGCGCAATTTGAACAATTGCGAGCCATGGGCAGCTACAAAAAAGTAAAAAAGCGTATTAGAAAACGTGATAAAAAATTACAAGGCCATATTAATCCTGTGCTCAAAGATTTCGGAAAAGATTCTGAAACCAAACAATATAGCGGTAGAGCCGTAGATAGTGCTTGGAAATGTCCTTTTCATAAAACCTCTAAACTCGTATGAAACCATTAATTAATGTTATACAACAACAATCGGGCACAGCATTCAAACTCAAGACCAATGATATTCTCACCGTAATAGATCCTATGGGAGAACAAGTCAGTGATATGGTGTTGTTTAATGCTGCCGATTATCAGGAAAAATTATCATCAGGTAAATCGTTAGACTTTGAAGAATCTATGTTACTCACTAAAGGCAATTATCTATGGTCTAATCGGTCTCGGAAAATGATGGAGATCATAGAAGATACTAATGGTCGTAACGATTTCTTATTAGCTCCTTGCAGTCCGGAAACGTTTAAAATTATGTACAACTATGACGAAGAGCACCCGAGTTGCCTTAATAATTTACATCACCATTTAGAACCTTACGGTATTAGTGTCGATGATATACCGACTGCATTCAATATTTTTATGAATGTGCAGTTTGATTCTGCTGGAAAATTATCTGTCCATCCACCAACGTCAAAAGAAGGAGACTATATTCGTTTTAAAGCGCAAATGGATTTACTGGTTGGACTTACTGCGTGTTCTGCTGAGGACAGCAATGGTGGTACCTTTAAACCTATACACTACCTTATTGAAACAGAGCCAAACCTTATTAAGCCATAGCTATATGAAACACTTCGTATTAAACTTAATATGATTCTAAAAAGATTACTAATTTAAATATCTATTATCATGACAAATGACAAGAAAAAGCAAGAAACTAAAAAAGCACCAAAAACAGAACATGAAAAAAGGTTGCATCAAAATGCAACCGATGAAAAAGGGGCTTTAAAAGACAACCATTACAACCAATATGGTAAACAGAATGAAACATGTCGCGAGCGCGCCGAAAAATTAAAAGACGATTAACATTTACAACGATGCACTAATTATATAAACATAAACGTGTCTTCGTCCTTTGTAAATGCTCTTGTAATCCTATTATTAGGCTGAGCTTCGTTATGCGTTGTATTCAGATTTGCCTGTTGAGGCTTAGTCGAAAAGAATGGTTTTTTTAGGATTTGAAGTAATTTCATAGCACATTAAATTTGGTGTTTACAAAGATACGAATCCCACGACTATTTTGGATCTCTTAAACAGCCATAAATCACCCAAAACTAAAGACTTAGCAACACCTTAACATTTAATTAAAACTCTGTTAAACATAGCCGTTTTTTTGTGTTAATTTATCTTTCCATTTCACGAGCACTTTAGCTACAATGTTCTCATATTATGCCATGTCCAATCGTTACGAGAAAATAGCGATGCCATGGCATATTTAATTGAGAGCTCAACCCTAACACCATCTCTACCGATTATTAATTTTTTGAGCATTCCTAGCCTATATTTTAACAGAATACAATACCTTTCAACAAGAATTTGAATCCAATAGCAATTATAATAGCATTACAGCATACGGCTAAAAACCGCTGTAACGAAAGGTTTTAAGGACTATGAAATCAACAAAACAGAAAACAGGTCTTGTTTTAGGCCCACTCTTATTTATACTCATTAAGCTTTTTTGTCATCCTGAAGGCTTAGGAGATTCTGCAAATGCTATTTTAGCCTCTACGTCTTGGGTAGCCGTTTGGTGGATTACTGAAGCCATTTCTATACCTGTAACGGCCTTATTACCAATTGTACTGTTTCCGTTATCGGGAGGTTTATCTTTAAGTGGCACCACAGCAGCTTATGGACATAAATACATTTTCTTATTTCTAGGCGGCTTTATATTAGCAATTGCTATTGAAAAATGGAATTTACACAAACGTATCGCCCTAAACATTATTAAAATAGTTGGGACGAATGTGAGTCGGATTATCCTCGGGTTTATGGTTGCTACGGCTTTGTTATCCATGTGGATTTCTAATACGGCCACAGCTGTGATGATTTTACCCGTTGGGATGGCCATTGTTTTACAACTACAGGATAATCCTAAAACAAAAGCCAATGAAAACCTGATATTTGGTAAAGCGTTAATGTTGGCCATCGCTTATAGCGCTTCCATAGGTGGTATGGCAACATTGATTGGCACACCACCCAATTTAGTGTTGGCAGGTGTTGTTGAAAGCACGTATAACACTGAAATTACATTTTCGCAATGGTTTATGTTTGGCTTTCCTATAAGTGTTGTGTTATTGCTAATATGCTGGATTTATTTAACTCGATTTGCCTTTAAATTTGAGCGAAAAGAATTTCCTGGAGGACGCCAAGAAATTAACAAACAGCTTAATGCTTTAGGCAAAATAGCTTATGAAGAAAAAGTGATTCTAATTGTGTTTGGCATTACTGCCGTAGCATGGATTAGTAGATCGTTTTTATTAAGCCAATGGCTACCAGCCATGGATGATACTATTATAGCTATTATGGCTTCCGTTATTTTATTTTTAATTCCTAATAAGAAAAAAAGTCAGGCTTTAGTCTCTTGGGAAGATGCCGTAAAATTACCTTGGGGCATTTTGTTACTTTTTGGAGGTGGTATGGCCCTAGCTATAGGATTTGAATCTAGTGGTTTAGCGATATGGATTGGCAATCAATTGACGTCTTTAATTGGAGTCTCATTGTTTATACTATTATTAGTATTAATTGCTTCTGTTAACTTTCTAACCGAAATCACATCCAATATGGCAACCACAGCCATGCTGTTACCTGTATTGGTGTCGTTGGCTGCCGTTATCAATGTGCATCCTTATATATTACTGGTAAGTGCGACATTAGCGGCTTCTTGTGCTTTTATGCTACCTGTGGCAACTCCACCTAACGCCGTTGTCTTTGGGTCGGGTTATTTAAAAATAGAAGATATGGTAAAGAAAGGGATTTGGATGAATCTAATTTCCATCTTACTGGTGACTTTAATAGTTTATTTCATCTTACCTCTAATTTGGGATTTGAGCTAAGCCTTAAATATTTAAGCGACTATACACCATAGATTTATAACTTTCACCTATGGGAATTCTCTCGTCCTTAATTATGATTCTATTTTTTTGAATCGACGTTATTTTATTGACATTAACGAGATAAGAGCGATGCACCCTTATGAACATGTTTTCAGGTAATTTAGATTGCATTTCTTTAAAACTCATTAAAGTTAAAATGGGTTTCGCGTTATCTGAATGAATTTTTAAATAATCTTTTAAACCTTGAATATGTTTTATATCCTTAATATCTATTTTTAAATTCTCGTATTCAGATTTAACGAAAATGAAATCATCTTCGTGCGTTGGTGTTTCACCACCTGCAGAAGACACATTAAAAGATGTATTTACATCACTTAATTTCATCATCTCCTTTACCCTATTCACGGCTTTTATAAATCTAGGAAACGGAATAGGTTTTACCAAATAGTCAACAGCATTGAGATCGAAACCCTCTAGAGCATATTCCGGATAAGCAGTTGTAAAAATAAAATAAGGTACTTTGCCTTCTAATGATCGAATCAATTCAATACCCGAAATACTTGGCATTTCAATATCAGAAAACACTAAATCTATACGGTTATTATTTATAAAATCTAAGGCTTCAATAGCATTTGTAAATGTGCTAATCACTTCTACGGCTCCTAAGGCCTGACAATAAGATTCAATAACATCTATTGCCAACGGCTCATCATCAATTATTATGCACTTCATTGTCATTTAGGTTTAAAGTTAGATGCACTCTGTAATGCGACTTATCTTCTTCAATAGTCAACTCATGATTATTTTTATATAAATAATTAAGTTGATTTTTTATATTCTCTAATCCGACTCCAGAGTTTTTATCATCACGTTTATATAATCCAATTATATTTTCTACACTTAAGCTTAATTTATGATTGTCAACAACTATTTTTATGTCTATATGTGTATTTCCTTTGTAGTCTGTGCCATACTTAAAAGCATTTTCTATAAAGGAAATTAATAACAAAGAATAGATTTTTAAATTTCTTGTCTCTCCTTTTATGTTAAGTTTAACAGCTTCAGTATTTTTTAGGCGTAAGCGTTGTAAGGCAATATAATTCTTTATATAATTTATTTCTTTCTCTAAAGTGACTTGGTTATTTCCTGCTTCATAAAGCATATAACGCATTAACTCTGAAAGTGTTATAACAGCTTCTGGAGCATCATCAGATTTGCTTCTCACTAAAGCATAAATACTATTTAATGAGTTGAATAAGAAATGAGGATTTAACTGATTTCTTAAAAATTGTAACTTAATTTCTTTTTGTTCATTTTCCAATTCTTTAGATAAACGATCGCGCTTATAGAAATCAACCACCAAACTAAAAATACCACCCAATAGATAAATGGATAAAGAAAAAACCAAAGGGATTGCATAGCGCATTCTAAGCGGACCGCTTGGTCTATTTGGCGGATCCATTCTTCTTCTAAACCCTTCTGCAATCGTATTTCTGATTAATTCTTCGCTAATATAGTTATAGAGTGCCAAGAATATAATGGACACCAAGATATAGAGGAGCAGTTGACGTTTTAGCAATATATATGGGACAAACACCAAATAATTGACATAAAACAGTATGGGACGCATTAATTGCTGTACATACATATCTGGTGGAATCCTTCCTAAATCAATATAAGCAGTAAGTAAGGGAAAAATACTTATACATATCCATACTATAGTGTGGACTATAACCTCTTTATAAGAAATATTCTTTGTTAGTATGGACATCTTTAATACAGAAATTAATTATTCGTGAAATCTATAGCATTCGCATATAATTCCGTCATACTTATTACTGGCATTTTGTTTTCTGAGAGCTTACGTATCACAAGGTTTCCAATTTTTTCAGCATCCTCTTTAGATGTAAAACCTTGTCTTCCTTTCACTGCTGGTATATATTCTTGGCGAATAAACAAACTATCATTATTATACACTTCATAAATCCAAGAACTATCTTGTTCTATCACCTGTAATGCATAAGGTGTCTCTTTAACAGTAATAGTGTCATCACTTCCTGATTGGAAATAAAAAAACATCACAAATAAAATTGTAATGCCTAGTAATACAGCTTTATAGTTATAAATTCTTTTCATCTTATTTGTTATTAAAAAAAAAGAGCCAGAATTAATTAAGGATATCAATATAATCCTGACTCTTAGTTGGCTATTATCCATCAATCACAAAAGTAATAGCCATTCAACCAATCTAAACAATTCTTTATGATTTAATTATCATCGTCATCTTGTTCTTCATTAGGGAAAAACTCCATATTATCATCCAAATATAACGTTCCGTTTCTACCTAAAGCTACAAATGCACGAGCACCATCGCTAAAAGCTATAGCATCTCGTCTTGCATAAAGCTCAAATGCCGTTCTTTCCACCCAAGTTTCACTTGAAGGAGTATACTCATAAACAGTACTCAAACTACCTGAATACTCACCACATGCAATATACCCTTTACCATCTATTGTAAACGCTACCGCATTAGATCTGTAAACATAATCATCGTCATCTTCATCTACATCTTCAAGTTGTGTCCAAACCTCTGTATTTAAATTAAAGGACCAGAAATCTAATTCGTATACACCATTACTTATACCCGTTGCTAAATACACCTCATCACCAATTGTGAAGGTGACACCATCTCTTCTTTTATCTCCTCCGAAACCGAAGACTTCTTCCCAAGAATCTGAAGCAGGATTATATTTCCAGAAATCTTTTTTATCACTTCCGTCATAACCGGTTCCCACATAACCATTTGAATCTGACCCAAAACCAACAGCTCCATATCTTGCTGAACCTCCAAAATCTGCAATTGCTGTCCAGTTGTTTGAGCCTACATCATATTTATAAAAATCAGATAATTCATCGTTAGAATCACCATTGTAACCTGTACCAATATAACCGTCATCTCCAATTACAAATGACACTGCAGAACTTCTCTCTAAACCAGGAAAGTCTGATAACTGCTGCCAAGAATTGGTATCCATATTATAACCCCAAAAATCACTGTAATAATCACTTCCGTCATAACCTGTTCCCATGTATCCAATATTACCAATGGTAAAGGCTGTTGAACTACTTCGTGCTTCCTCGTTAAATGTAGATTTCTTTACCCAGTTCCCTAAAGTGTCATCATCGTCATCATCACTATTGCAACTAGAAAACAGTGCTAATGCAACACCTAAATAAAGCATTCTTATGGCTGATTTGTTATTCATTTTTCTCATTTTACTTTTTATTTATATTAAAACTAATTCCTATGTTCAATGCTACTGATTCCTTAGAATCAAAATCATAAATTTTATTGTTGTTATCTGTTAAGCTAAGTTCACTTGCCATGATATATCCCATATTAAAATAAGTAGACCAATTCTCATCGAAACGAAACTTATAGCCCAATCCTAATTTTACAGCTTTAAATTCTAGCTTAGAATTATACACTATTTCATCACTTTCAATACCAAATCCTGACGCATTATTACTATAAATAGATTCTGGTTCTGCTTTAAAGTCTAGACTACTCTGTGCATTCAGTTTATAAAAAACACCTGTAACAGGTATACCTATTTCATATCTTAATTTTTTACTAACATTTTTAGAATAAGACACTAAAGGGTAAAAGTTTGGCTCTCCAAATAAGGATCCATAACCTGCACCTAGTTTTAAAGTTGATTTAAGCCCGTCCTTATCCCAAGTTTTTAGAAAGTTTACGGAGTAACTTAAAACAAAATCGTCACTAGAAATTGCCTCATTAAATGTTGATGACAAATAAGGAGCCACTGTAAGGTTCAGATCCCAATTATTAACCAAGGCTTTCTTATATCTTGCATAAATCTCAACACTATGCAATTCTTCAAATGCGCTATAATCGTGAAACCTATCATAGTCTTCAAAATCGATACTATGATTTGTATAATCTATTCCGAACCCAAAAGTTGGATTATCTAATAGAGACGTAAAATCTATGGCTACAGATTTATTTTCTAATTGAATGTCATTCAAGTTTAAATAATTCCCATATTCAAGAGCCATTACATCTCCTGCGTCTGTAGTAGTGAACATTTTTTGTCCATAAGACACCATAGAGACTAAGCCAAAGGTTAAATAATATAATGTGTTTTTTCTCATCGGGTGCTAACTTACTACCACAATCTTTTACAACAATTACATAATATACCTAGACACTTTTTTTATAGACAAACTCCAATTTTTAATCTATAAACCCAAGTATGAACTTTTATAGTATAAATCATCCCTTCTGTAGATAAATATGTACTGTAGGTATATTTCACTTTTTATTACATCAATTGGGTAGTTGATTTGTACAAATTCTACAAAACAAATGTTGAAATCATTTCTAAAATTATTTACAGCGATTACTATTTTGATGGTAATTATATCGTGCTCTACAGACAATGAATACGAAAGCTTAGTTGCCGGTGAAGACTTTACTGGCACAAATATTAGAGTCCTATCTATTGATACTTTTTCAGTAAAACTATCTACCATGAAATTTGACTCTATAACAACCTCAACTAGTGGTAGACTATTGATAGGACAATATAACGATGACGATATGGGTATCATAAACACGTCTGCTTATGTCCAACTAAGCCCTTCTGCATATTACTTAGATAATGATGCTATTTTAGATAGTGTAGGTTTGGTTCTTGGTTATGATAATTACTATTATAACGACACCACACAGGTTGCAACACTTAATATTCATAAGCTAACCGATAAGATGACTTCTGATGATCTTTATTTTTATAATACAACAGAGACCTCATATGAAGCAACACCTTTAATAACTAAATCTTATTATCCCACACCAAATAATGATTCTCTTTTCGTAACCCTACCCTACAATTTTGGAGAAGAACTATTTAATGGTATACGAGATAATATTATTACAGATCAAGAATCACTGTATCAACAACTTAAAGGATTAACAATTCAGCCAAGTTCTAACGATGACGGTTCTGTAATTGGTTTTTCTACAGATACTGGCTTAAGCTACCTTCGCTTTTATTATACTATACCAGATGAATTAGAGACTGATGAGTACACCTATGATATGACAATTAACACCTATTATAACCATATAGAAAGTGATGTCACGGGTTTACCTCTAGAAGCCATTACTGGCCAGGAATACAACCTCACCTCCACAGAAAGCGGAAATATAAGCTACAACCAAGCAGGTACTGGTTATGTGACTAGAATTGAATTCCCGTCCATTAAAAACTTATATAATATTGGTGGTAGTGAAGGCACAATTTTAGACGCAACATTATACATAGAACCCAATTCATTATCACATTCAGATATTCAACCCTTAAGTGAAACCTTATTACTTTATACGATTGATCAAAATAATGATTTGGCAAGTCAGATAAGTAATAGTGTTGATGTTGTCACAGCAACGACAACAAATGTTGATTCAGAATTTAATCAGGTTGCTTTTACAGTGCCGGTAATTGATTTTATAGACCAAAAATTAAATGAGAGCCCTATAACACAAGATGCCCTTATTATGATTCCAACAGACTATAATTCGACTATAAATAAAATTATTTTTAATGACAGTCAGCGGTCAAACTTTAACACCAAATTAGTTATAACCTATGCAGTATATGAATAAATCTCAATCCCTAATGTTTTTATTACTACTGTTTGGGTTATATGGTAACTCACAGTCTAATAATCTTACTGGTTCTCCCTATTCTCTTTTTGGTTTAGGTGTAGAAAGTAATTCTGGTACAGGTAGAAATAGTGGACTTGGTAATACAGGTATTTCGTTAGATGCCAACTATGGCATTAACCTCTATAATCCGGCGGCTTTTGCTACATTAAAAGAAAATGAAATTACTTTTGATTTTGGTGGCTCTGCCGAACTTACTAATCTTACAGGTGGTGATGCCAATGAGCAAAGATCAAATTATAACTTCACCAATATATCAATAGCGTTTAATCATAATAACGACTATGGCATCGGTTTAACTTTAAAACCAGCAACAAATGTGGGTTACTCCTTAATTGGATTAGAAAACAATATTGAAGGTAGTGATGAACAATTCACAACTAACATTGGTGGTACTGGTGGTATCAGCGAACTAAGGTTAGATTATGCTAGAACATTCTTTGAAAATTTTAATGTTGGTATAAAAGCCTCTTATTTGTTTGGTAAAATAGAAGAAAGTGAATCTATAGTAACATCAAATAGTTATTTGGAAATTATTGAAACCAATTATTATGGTGGTGCGCAATTTGGTTTAGGTTTACAATACAAATTATTAGATAAACACAACTTTGGATTTACTATGGACTTACCTACAAAATTAAAAGGCACAAAAGATGTTTTTGTTGGTAAATACTCAAATTCAGCTTATAGTACACTTGAAGAAACTGAAGATGAATCTATTGACAGCTTTTACCTTCCTTTAAAACTTGGGTTTGGTTATAGTACCTCGTTTAAAAATTTACTTTTAACGGCCGATTATAACAAAAAATTCTGGTCGGCAACAAATCAATCTGATGCTATAGGTGACTACGTTGATCAAGATATTTTTGGTCTAGGAGCATCTTATGCTGTTGATCCAACAAGTTATAAATATTGGAAACGCGTAGATTTTAGAATGGGATTAAATTATAACTCAGGTTATCTTGAAGTAGATGATACTAAAATTAATACCTATTCGGCATCTTTTGGTATTGGCTTACCGATTGGTAAAAGGTCTCTCGTGAATATTTCATATACACTTGGTAAAAAAGGAACTACAGATAGTATTCTGATTGAAGAGTTCGTAAATACCTTAAACGTCAATATATCGTTATCAGATTTATGGTTTCAAAAACGAAAGTTTAACTAACACATCGTTGTATTAGCGTTTTCTACTACGATCGGTTTTACATCGTCTACAAGAAGATAAATAGGTTACAGATAGCTCATAAACTCCATTGGTTCTTCCTATTTTAGAAGTATTCATATCGTAAGACAAACCGAATCTAAACTCCGTGTATTCTAATCCAAAGAATCCATTGACAGAGGTTAACATATGGCTGTTATTATCATTCTTCGCAGGATTAGTAGCCGCAGTAACACCAATAAGAAATTGATTCACCATAAATAATGATCCAATATCTAAACGATTATATTCCCCTTGTTGCATGTAATTGGCCGTCATCATAATGCTATAATCATTCCTAAATGGAAATCTAAAATTACCATGTAAAGAATAGAAGATATCTAATGGTAATTCTTCTCCATCTACGAATGAAATATTGGGGCGATTCAAATGTTTTGCTGAAGCACCAAACCAATAGGTTAATCCATTAAATTCTTCCTTTTCAAAAACAAAGCCAGCAGAAATATCTCCAAAAAACACATTATCTACTGTATTACTTAACGGGTCTACAGACACAGGATTCACTACACCAGAATTAATATTTATCTGATCAGCCAAAGTAAGATTACCAAATGCAACATCTTTAAAACCCAAACCAACTTCTAAGGCTGGTCTAAAATACCAACCACCATCTAAATTAACACGATGTGCGTAATTGACATTAAGCTGATAATAATTATAATTACTAAATGCTTCGTGTTGTCTTAGAAAATTTACTCCCACTCCGAAACCCAAACTTGGTCCATAATCAAACGATTTATTGAGATAGGCGTATTGTGTATCTACTCTTAAATCTAAATTTGGCCACTGTGTTCTCGTTAATACTCCGGCTGCAATTCTATCGCTATCTTCAAAACCTGAGAATCCAGGATTTATTGTTTCTTGTATATAGTTAGATTGCGTAAAAATAGGATCTTGAGCATGCGATTTTAAACCCACTAAAACCGCGATAATAATTATAATTCTTTTCAATGTCTTTTCGGTTTTATCTGATGAATACAAAAGCTCCATGTTTCTTAATTTCATTTCCGTAAAAAGTCTTAGCTGTAAATGTGTAATAGTAATTTCCGTTTTCGGCTTCTTCATCTTTTACTTTTCCATCCCATCCTCTAATTGAATCGCCTGTTTCATTATAGATTAAACTTCCCCAAGTATCGTAAACATTCATCTCTAAACTATTTAGTCCGATAAAAACAGGACCAAAGAAATCATTAATACCATCGTTATTTGGTGTAAACGCATCTGGCATTATCAGTTTATAGCCTTCCTCAATAATTAGCGTTATTGTTTTTTCGTATACACAACCATAAGGATACGTTACGGTTTGTGTTACCACATAACTACCTGGAGTGAAATAGGTATGAATGGGATTTTCTTCTCCCGAAAAACTACCATCCCCAAAGTCCCACAGTATGGTTTCGTAATGCCCTGTGGCTTCGTTTATAAATTCAATAGGATCTTGAATGGCGTAAATGCCATAATTTAAATATCCATAGGATGTGGTATCAAAATCAGCATCTCCCAAAGTGGTTAGCTCCACATTAAAGGTGTAATTAATTGAACACCCAAAACTATCTGTAACGTCTAAAATCACTAAGCCATTTTCGTCCGTTGTCATAAATTCATTGTTCGCACCACTAACTGTTCCACTAGACCAATTGTATTGAAATGGTGGTACTCCTCCACTCGCTAAGGCTATAAAGGTTTGCTCTATAGTTCTGGCCTCACAATTCACATCAACTTGTTCTTCAACATTTAAAACCAAAGGTTCAAACCTGGTAACTTCCCAACTGCCTTCAATAGTACAACCATTAGCATCTGTAACTGTAGCGACATACGTGTTTGGTGGCACATTACTTAAATCTTCCGTGATTGCTCCATTAGACCAAACCACATTAAAAGGAGGTGTTCCTCCCTCTATAATTAAATTAATGGCTCCACTATTAGCATCTTCACATTCTAAAGCATTGGTAATCGTTGTAGACAAGGCTAATGGTAAAATATTATGAATGGTAAAACTCTCTTGAATCACGCAAGGCACACCATCTGTAATCGTCACCGTATAGGTTCCTGGCGCTAAGTTATTTCGTTCTGTACCCGCTGTAGCATCATCGTCCCAAACAAGGGTTACAGGATCGATGCCACCTACAAAGTTTAAGGTAATACTGGCATCGTTTTCACCAGCACAAGACATTTGTGTGATTTCCGGATCAATTAAAAAGACAGGAGGTTCATCGATAACCACAGGAAACTGACGTTCACAATTTTCAGCATCTGTTATGGTAATTGTATATATTCCGCCAGATAAATCGGTTTGACTATAACCTGTACCTAAATTGCTCCACGCAATGGTATACGGTGCTACACCTCCAGAAATTGAATTAATAAGTATTGATCCATCATTGTCACCATAACACACAATTTGTGACACACTCAAATCGATGTCAATTTGATCATTTTGAATAATCTCAACCTCTAAAGTATCGCTACAACCAGAATCATCTGTAACTGTAAGATTATAAATTCCTGCGATTAAGGTGTCTATATTTTGATTTGTACTTGAAAAACCATTCGGTCCAGACCAAGCATACGTGTAATCCGTTCGACCTCCAATGACATTTACAGAAATAATTCCAGTAGCATTTCCAAAACATAAAACATCCGTTTTAGAATCTAGTGTTACTTGTAATTCATCGGGTTCTTCTACATTAAAATCTAATTCTATTGGTCCACAAGAATGTGAATCCGTCACAGAAATAGTATAATCTCCTGGTCCAAGATTAGACAAGTCTTCATCTGTAGAAAAAGGAGCACCATACAATGTCCAAGTATATTCATAAGGAGGTGTTCCACCCGAAATATCAATGCCAATCTCTCCATCATTGGCACCAAAACATGAAATCGTTTCAACATCAAAATCTACGGCACTAAAGATTAACTCATCGGGTTCTGTTATGGTTATGATTTCAGAATACGGACAGCCACCATCATCTATAATGTCTAAGGTATAGTCTCCAGCTTCAAGATTAGAAATATTTTGATCTGTGCTTGAAAATCCATTTGGTCCTGTCCAATTGATGTTATAGGCATTTCCTGTTGAAAAAGGAATACCTCCCACAATTGTAATATCTATGGATGCAGTATTCACTTGATAACACAAATTATTTGTTACGGTTGAAGTTACCGAAATTGAAGGATTAACTGTAACTACAACGTCAAAATCCAAACCAGGACAGTTCCCTGAAACAGGAGTGACTGTATATGTTACAGTGGCTGAATTTGTCGTTGTGTTTTCTAAAAACTGAGATACTGTTGCAATTGGTGTTAACTGCTCTGTGGCTCCTGTTATGCTTCCTGCCGGACTCACTACTGGTGTTGACCATGTATATAAAGTGTTTAATGGTACAATATCACCTGTGTTACTTGTATCTGGTATAAATATGAATGTATTCCCACTACAAATTAATACATCAGCATCATCAATAATAGGAGTTTCGTTAACGATAATTTCTGCGGTGGTTGATATGATTTCAGTACAACCACCAGAGCTAAATGTGATAATAGCGTAATAATACGATGTTCCGACAGTATCAACTTCTGGACTATAGGTATCAGACGTGGCTCCGGGAATAGCAGTGCCCGTTGTGGTGTCATCTACAGGATTTAAATACCATTGGTATGTCGCTGTTCCTGTACCATTGGTATAAGCCACGGTTAATGCTGAAGTGGTTTCTCCTAAACATAATTCATCTGAAATAGGTTGTGCACTAAACTGTGCTCCTGCACTAATTTCGATCTCTGCTAAATCGCTTATTACTTCACAACCCGAAACATCTTGAGTTATAACACAGTAATAATACAATGTTCCTACAGTTGTTGCTGGAGGTGTATAAATACTTGAAATTGCTCCTGCTATTAATGTTCCAGAAGTGGCATTATTTACTGTATTGACATACCATTGGTAAGATAGCGTCCCTAAACCGCCTGATACCGTTACGTCCAAATCCTGAACCGCAGAATTCTGACATAAACTTTGAAAATCCAGAGGTTGGGTGGTTATCACAGGATCGGCAACCACCTCTATTTGTGAAACGTCGCTTATAAGCATTGAACAACCATTAGACACAAAAGAAATTTCTGCATAATAATAAAATATCCCAACCGTATTAAATACAGGAGGTGTATACGTTGACGCTGTTGCACCAGAAATTAATGTGCCACCAGAATTACTATTGGTGGTATTACTAAACCATTGGTAGTTTGCATTTCCTGCTCCTCCAGAAATAAGGACTGATAGTTCCTCTGAACTACCACCAACACATATTCCTTGTGTGTCTAAGGGTTGTGTGTCGATTTGTGGAGCATTAGCGACTTCAATTTCTGCTGTATCAGATATTATTTCATTACAACCACCAGAAGAAAACGTAATAACAACGTAATAATAGGTGATGCCAACGGTATCTGTTGGTGGAGAAAATGTGGCTAAGGTTGCTCCTGCAATAGCAGTTCCAGACGTGGTATTGTTTATTGTATTTTCATACCATTGGTAAACTGGAGTTCCTGTACCTTGATAAGCAACGGACAAATCATCTGTAGTACCATTTTGGCAGACACCATTTGAAATAGGTTGCGTTGTAATTAATGGAGCAGGCTCTACAATAATTTCAAAATCAACTGGCAATCCTTCACAACCATCAATTTCTGGTGTTACCGTGTATATTAAAGTAACTGGAGATGTCGTAGAATTAATTATGGTTTGTATCGGAATGGAATTAGACGTTCCACTTGGCGTATAACCTGCAAGTCCGGCTGGATTATTAGACACCCAACTGAACGTTGTACTCGGATCGTCTGATGTTAATATAATCGCAGTCGTTGAAGCTCCTGAACAAATGGTTTGCAAAACATCTGTATTTGTAATTGTTGGAGAATCGTTAATAGAAAACGTTTCGGTTTCAGTCGTTGTTCCACAACCATTTGTGATACTAAAGGTAATTGTATAATCACCAACCGTTGTATAATTTATTATTCCTGGATCTAATTGATCTGATGTTGCCGGTGAACCTCCAGGAAACAACCAACTATAGGTTATCGTATCTGATGCAGGTGCACAAGTATCAACCGTCGCTATAGGATTAAAAGTTAATGAACCACAAGCATCATTAACAGGATCTAATATTGCTGTTGGTGGTTGTTTAACCTCGATAAATTGAGAGGTTGAAACATCACCACAAGAATTTGTAGCCCTCATGATGATTTCATAAGTTCCGGCAGTATCAAATTGAAACGAAGGATTTTCAGAATTTTCATCTGTACCATTCGTGAAACTCCAAGATTCTGAAATCCCACAAAACTCTGAGGTGTAGATGACTTCCCATAAGTATGTATCCGAACCACAAGACTGAGAAAGATCTATTGTATTTGTAACATCAACATCAAAAGGAATACAACCTATGGAGCTACTCACGTCAAAACTAGCGACCAATTCCGGTTCAATACAAATCGTTTTACTTACTGGTGCAGTAGCACCACAAAAATTCTCTTCACTCAGCGTTACGGTATATGTTCCTGGAGAGGTATACGTATGACTTGGACTTTCTAAATCTGAGGTCGTACCATCACCAAAATCCCATACATGATTAGCTTGCTCTGTACAATTAGGACCATAGCCATTTTCAGTCGTATTGGTAAATTGTATCTCAGTATTTAGACAGCCTGGTGAATCAAATTCAAAATCAACTTCTGGTAACGACAATAACGTAATAGGACCTGCAGTAGAGATCGTATTTCCACATGACGTGGATATATTTAAAGATATTATATATCCAGGATTAGGACAACTTGATTCTGTATAAATGTGATCTAAAGGAAATGGACTTGCTGCAGAAGGATTTGCTGGATCATAATCTGAAGATGCCGCAATTAAATTTCCTTGGGTAAACGTTTCCTGAGTACCATCTCCATAATCCACATAATAGGTAGTGTCTTGAGGATTTTCTCCCCAATCTGCAATAGTAAAACCTAGGTCATTTACAGGTAAACATAAATTAGTTGTATTACCTGGGTTTGACACATTACCTCCAGGGTTACTTGAGTTTTTTACAAGATACGTATCATTGGTAATACAACCATTAACTCCATAACCTGTAATCACCATATCAAAAGAACCTAATACATTATACGTATGGGTTATCGGAAATGTAATATTGGTTTCAGATGCACCATCACCCCAATTTATATCATAGGATGTTACACAGCCATCAGAAGGTGATACATTCCCAACATTAACCGTATAAGATGGATCTATTGTATTGTTACCACAATTATCAAATGGAAGAAATTGTGCATCTAAATCGTCGAAACTAAGGTTAGGACGTTGCTTTACGCTTATCGTTTTTGTGCTACTTGCTGTACAACCATTACTATCTGTAACCGTTAAATTTGCTGAAAAATTTGAAAAACCACAACCAAATGCATCGTAGCTATGTGAAGGGTTTGCATTCGTAGAACTACTAGAGTCACCAAAAGTCCAATCATAAGTAAAAGGACCATCTCCCGTTACCGTTGAAGAAAAACTAACAGGTGTCCCAGAACAGGCATCATCGTTAAAAGTAAAATTTACTGTTGGAGGAGCTGCAACCGTTATCGTAGCTGTTCCGTTTGCCGTCGATGTGGTATTAGAACCATCACGAACGGATACTAATTGATACACAAAACTACCAGCAGTATTAGTGTTTACATTTATAGACACTGAAGCGTCAGAACCCGTTGTTGTTACTGTTTGATTAGCGCCTCCATTAATAGTATATGTAAATGTATATGGCGTAGAACCTGCAGAACCTGTAAAGTTTATTTGAGGTTGTGGACTTTCATTTAGACAAACCGTTGCTGTTCCAGATATATTAGCATTAGGCGCCAAAGCAAATGATTTCACTTTACTTAATTCTAGTTTGTTGTGGTTGGTAACAACATTATTTGAAATATTAACTGCTCCAATGATACCAAAAGCCAAACCGACAACCATCAGTAGGCAATATTTTATTTTCCCCATAAATATGTAATAGCTAATTACTTAAAGGTTTCCAATGTAGATAAATTCTTGTTAAGTCAATATTAAACTTTAACATTTTCGACAAGAACATTGAAATTACTATGAATGACACTTTTAGTAAAATAATTGCGTGTAAATTAAAGCTTTACATTAATATAAAGAATACACGATAATGGGTATTTTTTCACTCAAATTATGCTCATTTAGGTTATTAAAGTCATAATCAATACATTATAAAATTCAACATTCTTTTTCGATTTCAAGCTTTCACTTCATCATAATTCAGAGGTCATGATTACAAAATAAACACTCAATCGAATTCTAATGACACGCATCATTTCACTACAAAAAACGCATTTCATCGGATTTTTTTGCATTTTGTAGATGAAAATTGAAAAATTATTATATCTTAGCGCCATAATTATTTCATTCAACCCCAAATCCGATGAAAAAAATTACGCTGATTTTTTGTCTTTTATTAATAGTGCTCTCGTTTAGTTATGCGCAGCAATTAAATACTTCAGAACCAATTAACACCAATAATAGCGATTATTTAAATTGGTCGCAATTAGAAGATTACGATTATAACAGCGCATTCATAGATAACACTATCTTATCACAACCTTCTATTAGTTATAATTCTGATGAACAAAGATCTGATGATATACTTATCCTAAGTTTAGTAAATAATAACACTACAAATAGCCAAAACTTTAATAATCCACCTCAAATTAATCAATCTTTACTATCGGGAAATAATGGTGCTTATTTAGATGCAACAGCTTCACCAGTAAGCTTAAATCTTAGTGCCGATATTAACTCAGAAATTACAACGACGGTTTCATACACCGCAATGCAGCGCATCTGGAAACTTGTTCCGGTGAGTGAAGAGGTACCAAGATTACATCTTAAAATTCCACATGAAATAATCAATAACACAACTACAGGTAATTATTATATGTTTGTTTCTGATACGGATACCTTTGATACTAATGTCGATTTTAGAATTCTAACTTTAGATGACAATAATTACTTAGAAACAGAATACAACTTAAACAGAACTATTTATGTAACCTTTGGTTTTTCACGAGAAATTACAGCAGAACGATCGCTCTATTTTAACGGATCGGACAGCTATATAGATATGCAAAATACATTAGATTTAAATCCTGATGGTTTTACAATCTCTGCATGGATTAAACACGATTCCGAAAGCACGGGTAATGTTTCCATTCTTTCTAAGAGAGATGTAGCATTTACGAAAGGTTATGACTTAACACTTACTAATTCCAACAAGATTAACATCAATTGGAAGAACAGCAGCAGTCAATCGCTTACATCGCACACTTCGATTCCAGATAATCAATGGCATCATATCGCTATAACGTATGATGGCTCAAACGCGTCAATCTATATTGATGGTGTGTTAGATAATTCTGCTGAAAAAACAGCACCTATGGCTACAACCGAATCATTTCATATTGCAGCTGCAGGAGAAATCACACCAATACAGCACTTTAAAGGCCATATAGATGAAGTGCGCATTTGGAATACATTCTTAACCGAGAGCCAATTACGTTTTATAATGAATCAAGAAATTGCAAATGACTCCGGACATGTTATTGGAACGGAATTACCAATTTCTATAACTAAAAATGAAATCAACACGATTCCTTGGTCAGATTTAGCCGCATATTACCCAATGAGCAAATTTACCTATAAAAATACTATCGATGCTTCTGGAAACAGAAACAATGGACTGTTAAAACATATTTTGACGGTTGATAAAGAAACCACGCCATTACCTTATCAATCCAATCAAGATGGCGATTGGAATAACAGTACAACTTGGACAAATGGAAATTTGCAATATAGTCCTGGCTCTGCATCCATTGTAAACCCAGATATTACTATAGATTGGAACATTGTTAGAACATCTCACAATGTAACCATGGATAATTTGTATGTATCAACATTAAATAAAAATAACAGAACTATTCTTGGTTTGTTTGTTGATGATAACGAACTAAAACTGACAGGAGACACTGCATCGCATATTGGATATGGTTTAACAGTAACTCATTATTTACAGCTTACAGGAACAATAGATTTGGAAGGAGAATCACAATTAATTCAAACTTTAGAAAGTGATTTAGAAGTTGTTTCTAACGGAAAAATTGAACGCGATCAACAAGGAACGGCTGACACCTATACTTATAATTATTGGTCATCACCTGTAAAACGTCTCAATTCAGAATCTAATAATTTTAGAGTCATAGATGTTTTAAAAGACGGTACAGATCCAAATGAACCAGTAGACATAAATTTTTCGTCTTCAGGTTATAACGGAGCTGCAACACATCCTATTACAATTGCGGATTATTGGATTTGGAAATACACAAACATCGCAAGTAACACCTATTCTGCATGGCAACACATTAGACGTACTGGCACTATTTTACCTGGTGAAGGTTTCACCATGAAAGGTCCAGGAACAGGTTCTATTTCTACACCACAAAATTATATATTCTCAGGGGAACCGAATAATGGAAATATTAACCTTCCGTTGTTTGCCGATAGCGATTATTTAGTAGGAAACCCTTATCCATCAGCTATTGACGCTTTACAGTTTATTAAAGATAATGGTCCAGATGGGGATACCAACACATCACCATTAATTAGTGGCACATTATATTTCTGGAACCATTGGGGCGGAGGTTCACACACTACACAAAACTATGAAGGTGGTTATGCCATATACAATTTTTCAGGCGCAGTCGCTGCTGCTTATAAAGGCAATAATTACCCACTTTTAGAAACGGATGGTGAACCAACAAAAGCACCAGGACGCTACATTCCTGTTGGTCAAGGCTTTTTTGTGGTTGGTGATAATTCAGGTACTATTAATTTTAATAATGGCCAACGTGTTTTCAAAAAAGAAGGTGAAACTTCAGTATTTATGCGAAGTTCTAATACCACAACAACCAACACTAACTATGCTACAGAATCAGAAGACAATAGAATGAAATTCAGAATAGGTTTTAATTCTGTAAACACTATTCGTCGTCAGTTATTATTAACCATAGACGAAGACGCATCTTCTGGCGTAGACTGGGCTTATGATGGAAAGATTAACGAGGAACAGATAGATGATATGTATTGGCTTATCAATGATGACGCTTATATTATTCAAGCTAGTAATGAAACTGACGCGTCTTCAGTCTATCCAATAGGTATTACAACGAACACCAATGGTGTAAATTCCATAATGATTGATAATTTGGAAAATGTCCCAAGTGACATGAATCTGTATTTACACGATAAAGAATTAGGTATTTATCATGATTTAAGAACAGGGAGTTACGATATTTTCTTAATCAAAAGTGACTATCTCGATCGGTTTGAAATTACATTCGGTACTGAAGAAGATTTATTAAGTATTGAAGATCGCATCGCAAATTCTATTGATGTGCTCTATTCTAATGCTATTGAAAAAATTGTAATAGTCAACCCAAGTCTCCTAGAAATTAACGAAATGATTGTATTTAATATGTTAGGACAATCCGTTTATACCGTTAATAGAATTGAACAAAGAAATTATTCAGAATATAATATAAATTATTTGAGTGCCGGAACCTATATCGTTAAATTACAAACAGATACAGGAGCCCTTATAACCAAGAAAATTTTAGTTGATTAGATTAATTGTTTTTAGTTAGTGATTAGAAAGTCTCAGTTTGTAAAAAACTGAGGCTTTCTTTATTTTAATAAGTTTAAAAGCGCATCAAAATCCACTTTATGTTGCTCTCCTGAAGCCATATTTTTTAATGTGAATACTTCTGATTTTAATTCTTCCTCACCCATGATAACCACAAACGGAATATTACGACGGTTTGCATAATTCATTTGTTTTTTCATTTGCTTACCAGAAACCGCTGCATCTGGAAATAACTCTGCTTTTACATTGGCTTGTCTTAATTTGGTTACAGCTCCCAAACTAAACATAGCCTCTTTGTCACCAAAATTAATGAAGAGAACTTTTGTAGATTCCGCAATGGTTGAAGGAAATAAATTCAATTCCTCTAAGACCAAATAAATACGATCTAAACCAAAGCTAATTCCTACTCCACTCATATCTTTTAGTCCAAAGATTCCGGTAAGGTCATCATAACGACCACCGCCACCAATGGAACCCATTTTTACGCCTTCTGGTGCTGAGACTTCAAAAATAGCACCTGTGTAATAGTTTAAACCTCTTGCCAACGTCACATCTAATTGTAAAGTTGCTGTTTTTAGTTTTAAGTTTGAAATGGCTGTGTTTATAAATTCGAGTTCTTCAATGCCTTTCAAACCAATTTCTGAAGCACTTAAAATGGATTTTAAACTTTCAATCTGACTGCCGAAATCTCCTTTTAAGGTGAATAAGGGTTGAAGCTTCGTAATTCCCTCTTCAGAAATGCCTTTACCTCGCATTTCCTCTTTTACTTTCTCTTCTCCTATTTTGTCTAACTTATCTAAAGCGACTGTAAAATCCATGAGTTTATCTTGTGCACCAATCACTTCGGCTATACCAGATAAAATTTTACGATTGTTGATTTTAATAGTAACACCTTCTAATTTTAAAGCCGAAAATACCGCATCATACAATTGCACAAATTCTACTTCTTGAAACAAAGACTTAGAACCCACCACATCTGCATCGCATTGAAAAAACTCTCTAAAACGCCCTTTTTGTGGACGGTCTGCACGCCAAACCGGTTGTATTTGGTAGCGTTTAAATGGGAATTCGATGTCGTTTTGGTGTTGTACAACGTATCGGGCAAAAGGCACAGTTAGGTCATAACGTAATGCTTTCTCAGAGATTTTAGGAGTAATTAAACTTTCAGATTTAGAATTATAATCATCTTCTGAAATTTTCTTTAAATATTCACCACTATTCAAAATTTTAAAAATCAAGCGATCTCCTTCATCACCATATTTCCCCATTAAAGTGTCTGAGTTTTCAAAACTTGGGGTTTCAATTGGTTGAAATCCAAAAACTTGAAACTGTTCTTTTATCGTTTCCATGATATAAGTACGCTTTGCGACGTCCTCTGCGTTAAAATCTCTTGTGCCTTTTGGGATGCTTGGTTTTTGTGCCATGTTTACTTTCCACGAAAGTGGAAATCTTATTTAGTGAAACTTAATTTAAACTCAATAGTAATCACAAAAATATTATAATTTTTAGAGGTCTTACTAAGATAATTCAATTTTATAGTAACTTTATACTGTTTAAGTCGTCTTACACTTTAAACAACCCAATTAACGCGATAAATAAACTATGTTTTCATTAGCCAAAGAGAATATTAGAATTGCTTTCGATTCTATAAAAAGTCAACTGCTACGAACTATCTTAACGGTTTTAATTATTGCAATTGGCATCATGGCTTTAGTTGGAATTCTAAGTGGTGTGTCAGCATTAGAGAATACGATTTCGAGTAATTTCTCTTCTATGGGTTCCAATACCTTCAATTTTCAACGTTATGAATTTACAGCGCAACGTCAGAGCAGTAGAGAACGTCAGAAAATAAATCCTATTATTGATTATAGAGATGTTAAGGATTTTGAAGACAATTATAATTTTCCGTTTACTAATGTAGCTGTGTCTTTTTATGGCACATCAACTGCTGAAGTAAAATACGAAAACAAAAAAACAGATCCGGAAGTTGCTGTCCTTGGAGCTAACGAATATTATATTGAAAATTCGGGATTAGATATTGAATTTGGACGCTCGTTAAACGTGTTTGATATAGAGAATAGTAATTCGGTTTGTGTGATAGGAAGTGATTTACAAAAAGCGTTATTTCCTGTTGAAAATCCCGTTGGAAAAACCATAAACATAAGAGGTTCTAAGTTTAAAGTTATTGGTGTATTGAAAGAAAAAGGTGCTACGTTTGGGAATAATCAAGATTTAAGAGTGATTATGCCGATTCAGAAAGCACGTTCTATATTTACCAATGCTAATATTAATTATAGCTTAAGTGTAAAAGTAGATAAAACTGACATGTTAGAAGCTGCACAAGATGATGCGATACTCATCTTCAGAAATATTAGAGGTCTCAACCCAATTGAGAAGAATGATTTTGGCATTGAGCGTAGTGATGATTTATTGAATCAGGTAGCACAACAAACTTTAGCTCTTTATATAGCGGCTTGGATTATTAGTATCATTACTATTTTTGGATCGACTATTGCGTTAATGAATATAATGTTGGTTTCCGTTAGTGAGCGTACACGTGAAATAGGTGTAAGAAAAGCGCTTGGTGCAAAAAGCAAAACGATTGCCTTTCAGTTTTTTATGGAAACCGTTATTATCGGTCAGCTCGGTGGAATTCTAGGAATAACATTAGGAATTCTAATTGGTTGGGGAGTTTCATCTAAATTTGATTTAGAATTCGCGACACCTTGGTTTGCCATGTTCTGTGCAGTAGCTATTGCTTTTTTAGTGGCCATTATTTCAGGATTGTTTCCCGCCATAAAAGCTTCTAAATTAGATCCTATTGAGTCTTTGCGTTATGAATAACGTAGTACTCCGTAAAGAAGAATATTAGGCGTTTTGAGATAACTTCTTATTAAACCCAATAAAATACCCAACCAATAAGATGATACTGTATAGAACGCTATTTAAAGCGCCAAATGTATTCATCAAATAGTCGTACATTTTTACATAAAAAAGTATAACGCAGACAGCACTAATAACTATTATAATTTCCGTTCTCTTCTTTAAAATAACAAATCCACATAAACCGTTGGAACAGAATGCTTTTATGACAAATAGTTTTAAAAATAAACCAAATAGAGCACAAAAAAAGAATTCTATTTTATGTACAGGGTCGAGAAAGAACGGGAAAAATAAAAAATAAGCGAAATAAAAATAATTGAGAATAAGATTAGATTTGAACATTTTTATACATTTCAATTTTTGATTACCACCTCTAAATTCTCATCGATTTTTATTTAACGCTTCAATATAAAATTATTTAGAACCTCACAAGTCACCCAAAGTGATGAAAAGGAGGCGTTTTACTTCTTACGTCTTCCTTTCTAATATTTTACCCTTTCACCAATTCTGCAAAATAATTAAACAATTCACCTTTTGTAATATTCGCACCAGATTGAATCATTTTAAAAATGTCTAAATATTTATCGTCTGAATAGTCCTTCTTAGCATTAAAAAATTCAACAGAATCTGATAATAAATTATCTCTTAACCAATTAAACCCTTCTTTAGTAGTAAAGTCTACATATTCGTTTTCTTCTATTCTTAACGCTATTAATCGCATGCTTTTCTCATTACATTGAAAAAGATGAATTTGTTGTGGAGAAATATGTTCTAGATATTCCACTTTACTTAAAACACCCAACCAAACTAAATCACTAAAAACGTCTAGTTCTTGCTCAGCAGCTTCTGGCTTGTTCTTTTTAATGTCTTCCCACTCGTCACCTGTAATGGATTGTGTGGCTAAAAAATTGATGAATTCTTGGTGTAATTCTTCAAATTGTTCCTTTGTTAATCTTGAATATTTCATTTGTGCTGAATTTGTTTCAGTATCTTCTTAAAATTAATTTATCGCCTTAAAAGCTGCAAAAGGTCTATCGGTTGCAATAATATCGGCACCATTTTCTTTCCACTGACGGTATAATGAATCCCCTTTAGCTTCGGCACTTTTATCTAAGTTACCAAGGGTTCCAAGAACACAAACAATATTATTATCGTGTAATCTTTTAAAAAGGGAAGCATCTGACAAACGTGTTCCTGTAAAGGCTAACATACTATTTTTTGGAATTCCACCTTCCAACAAACGGTCAAATTCATCATTATTTCTCGCTGAAACAGACAATAACAATTCTGGTGCTAATTTATAAGCCGTTATAGCTTGTTCAACATCATAAGTGATAATTATACTAACGTCTTCTGCTTTAGCCGTTCTTATAGCATTAATTACAGTTTCTTGACTTACCGTTTTCTTAATATCAACGGTCAGTATTACATTATGCTTTACACTCCATGTTAATACATCAGAAAACAATGGAATTTTAAAAGCAGTTTCGTTACCATGATCATCCTTTAAATTGAATTCTTTTAATTCATTATAAGTTAAATCAGCCACTTTACCACTTCCTGTTGTGGTTCTATCTATAGAACTATCGTGTAATAATACCAGCTGTCCATCTTTGGTTTGTGCGACATCAATTTCATAAATGGCCACAATACTATCGTTGACGTATTTCAGGGTTTCTAATGCATTTTCAGGATAATTTACTAATCCTTTACCACCACGATGTACACTTATATTAGGATATCCTGAATTTGAGGCTTTAAATAGCGCAATGAGTTTAGAAGCTTCTACTTCTGAAGTTTTTGCTGGTTCTTTAGCCTGCTTACAACTAATAAAAGCACAACATATAAGAATATATAAAAAATGTTTCATAAATATGACCACGGTTAAGATCTTCTAAGTTTTAAAAACTTCATAGATCTGGTAAAAAAAATTACAAAAAAACCGCTTAGTAAACTAAACGGTTTTTTAAAATTGTAATAAAGAGATTATGCATCTGCAATAACATCGAAAATTAAATCAACAGTTACTGATCTGTGTAATCTAATTGCAGCTTCGTACTGACCTAAACGCTTAATGTTACCACCATTGATAGAAATAAATTTCTTATCAACATCGTGACCAGCATTTTTTAATGCAGCAGCTAAATCGATAGTGGTAATAGAACCAAATAATTTATCTCCAGCAGTTGCACCAGTTCCAGCTTTAGCTGTAATTTTAATTTCTAAACCTTTTAAAGCATCAGCAGTTTTTTCTGCATCAGCAATAATAGTTTTCTCTTTGTAAGCTCTTTGCTTTAAAGTTTCTGCTAATACTTTTTTAGCAGAAGAAGTAGCCATTATAGCTTGTCCTTGAGGAATTAAAAAGTTTCTACCATAACCGTTCTTAACAGATACAATATCGTCTTTAAATCCTAAATTATCAACGTCTTGTTTTAATATAAGTTCCATTGTGTTATGATATTTTATTTTAATAAATCAGCAACATATGGCATAAGTGCTAAATGTCTAGCTCTTTTTACTGCCACAGATACTTTTCTTTGATACTTTAAAGATGTTCCTGTTAAACGTCTTGGTAGTAATTTACCTTGCTCGTTTACAAAACCTAATAACCAGTCTGCATCTTTATAATCTACATACTTGATTCCAGATTTTTTGAAACGACAATACTTCTTAACTTTAGAAGTCTCTATATTAAGAGGAGTAAGATATCTAATCTCACCGTCTTTTTTTCCTTTTGCTTGTTGTTCTATTGATGACATAATTACGCTTTTGCTTTTGCTTTAACTTTCATTTTTTCTCTTCTTCTCTCAGCCCATGAAATAGCATGTTTGTCTAATTTCACAGTTAAGTAACGCATAAAACGCTCATCACGTCTAAATTCTACCTCTAAAGGCTCAATTGCCTCACCAGCAACAGTGTACTCAAATAAATGGTAAAAACCACTTTTTTTGTTTTGAATTGGATAGGCTAATTTTTTTAGTCCCCAATCTTCTTTTGATACCATCTTAGCTCCTTTAGAAACGAGGAAATCCTCGTATTTCTTTACTGTCTCCTTTATCTGGTCTTCAGATAAAACGGGATTTAAGATGAAAACAGTTTCATAATGATTCATAATAAATAATTTTTGTTTATTGTTAAAACGGCTGCAAAAATACATATAATTTCTATATTTGACAACGTTTTTACCGGTAAAAATTAAATAGGTTTTATGGCTAAAAATTAATGTTAATTATTACGGTTTGTCGGTATTATTTGTTTTTTAACCGAATTTATCGTACTATTGTCGATATCTTAACCTAAAATTAATAATGTTATGACTTTAAACTGTGTAGTTGTTGATGATTCTGCGATTCAGCGCCTCTCTATAGTAAAGTTAATTGAGAATCATTCCTCACTTAACCTTATCGCGGAGTACAGCAGTGCGTTAGAAACAAAAAACGGTCTTAATACCCATAAAGTAGATCTTATCTTCTTAGATATAGAGATGCCGGTATTAAACGGTTTTGAGTTACTAGATGTACTCAACAACAAACCCCAAATTATTTTTGTTACCGGTAAAACCGAGTATGCTTTTAAAGCATTTAATTACGATGCCACCGATTATCTTCAGAAACCAATCACAAGAGAACGTTTTAATGTTGCCGTAGAAAAAGCTATTGAGCAGCATAAATTGAAACTAGACTTTAACGAAACTGATGGTGAGCATATATTCGTAAAAAGTAATCTTAAAAAACGTAAAGTTTATATAAAGGATATTAAATGGATTGAAGCACTAGGCGATTACGTTAAAGTAGTAACAGAAGAAAACAGCTTAGTTGTGTTATCTACAATGAAAGCGTTTGAAAGCGAATTGCCCGAAGGTAAATTCTTAAGAATTCATAAATCTTATATTGTGAATCTTGATAAGATTGACCGTTTTAACAGTAAAAATGTTGAAGTTGGTGCGTATGAGATTCCATTGAGTCGAAATAAAAAGACCCAATTAGTAGATGCTTTAAATAACATGTAGACCCAAATACATTTACATTAAAAGCATTACATTATAATTTTAAAAAATCCTGAGCATTTGCTTAGGATTTTTTGATTTCACACCCCTAAAGTCTACTTAAAGTAACAATACTAATCAAGAATATTCAAGTTTTTTTAGTGTGATTCATTACATAAAAAAAACCTCAATCTTTGTAAAAAAGTAATTATACAAAATGTATTCTAAATTGAAAAACACCATCTAAACTCCATAAAAACCAGAATAAGGCTGATTATTAAAAGGTTTCTTATGCGCTCAACATAGTCCTGCAAGGTTTTTAAAACCTGCTAGGTCTTAGTAATTATCTACATTAATCACCACACGAACCGGTCTAAAATCTTTTACAGCATTAAAGCTATTATCAATTTTTCTTATGGCCTCTTTAGTTTTTCCTAAAGATTGTTTTGCTGGAATTTTAACTAAGATATTTTTGTGATACAAATTCCGGATTCTTGATACAGGTGGAAATTCCGGACCTAAAACATTATGCTTAAATAATTGCTTTAAAGATTTTGCATACCAATCTGCAGCCATATTCACACGGTTATAATCTTTATGCTTAAAGGTAATTTTAATCAATCTATAAATTGGTGGATATTTATAATTGTACCGCTCATTCATCTGCTCAGCGTACATTTCCTTATAAGCATTTGTAGATACTTGTTGTAAAATGTTATGATGTGGATTGTACGTTTGAATCAATACTTTTCCTCGTAAATCTGTTCGACCAGCTCTACCAGATACCTGAGCCATTAACTGATAACTACGCTCATGTGCTCTAAAATCGGGAAAGTTGAGCAAGTTATCTGCATTCATAATACCAACTAACTTTACAAATCTAAAATCTAAACCTTTGGTTAACATTTGTGTGCCAACTAAAATATCAACTTCGCGCTGTTCAAAGCTATTTATAATTTTTTCGAAACCGTATTTTCCACGCGTGGTATCTAAATCCATTCGCGCTACTTTCTTTTCTGGAAATAACACTTTTACTTCTTCTTCTATTTGTTCTGTTCCAAAACCTTTAGTGTCTAAAGTTGAATTCCCACAACCTTGACAACTTTTTAGCATGGCTGAGTTATAACCACAATAATGACAGCGCAATTGATCTCTATACTGATGATACGTTAAACTCACATCACAATTAGGACATTGAGGTGATGTTCCGCACGTCGTACATTCTATAATTGGCGAAAACCCTCTTCTATTTTGAAACAATATAATCTGAAACCCTTCCTCTAAGGTTTCTGTCATTTCTTCAATTAATCGGTCACTAAAATGACCTTTCATGCGTTTCCGTTTGTACTTATCGGCTAAATCTACAAGCTCAATGTCTGGCATTAACACATTATTATAGCGCGTGTTTAATTCTACCAAACCATATTTTCCTTGGCTCGCATTAAAGTAAGATTCTAAACTTGGTGTAGCTGATCCCAAAAGGGTTTTGGCTTTAAATAGATTTGCCAGTACAATTGCAGCATCTCTTGCATGGTAGCGTGGTGCAGGATCGAATTGCTTGTAGGACGACTCATGCTCCTCATCTACAATGATTAATCCTAAATTATGAAAGGGTAATAATAGCGATGATCGTGCTCCAATAACAACTTGTGCTTTTTCAGAATTGGTAAGCATATTTCTCCACACTTCTACCCTCTCGTTTCCTGAATATCGGGAATGAAACACAGCCACCTTGTCTCCAAAATAATCTTGAAGTCGGTTAACCAATTGCGTGGTTAAAGCAATCTCTGGCAATAAATATAAAACTTGTTTTCCTATATCTAATTGCTTCTGAATGAGCTGCACATAAATCTCAGTTTTACCAGAAGACGTCACACCATGTAATAAAGCAACGGATTTTTCTTTGAAGATATCTTCAACTTCATCGTAAGCTTGTTGCTGGGCTTCGCTTAATCGCTTCGCATCGGCATCACCCTCTCCATCAAATTGAATACGGTCGACTTGAATGTGATACTCTTCTAATATATGTTTATCAATTAAAGTTTTAATGATACTTGTTGAAGAACTACTTCTTTCTGTTAATTCCGAAACTTTAATCGGTTGTTTCAAAGAGGCTTCCATTGTAAAAAGCGTTAAAACAACTTCGCGTTGCTTAGGTGCTCTACTTAATTCTTCTAATAATTCTTGAAGCTTTTCTGGAGATTTATGGTTGTGATGTAACTTTACATAACGCACTAATTTAGGTGTATATTTTTCGTAAAGTTCTTCTTGTAAATTTATTACCCCTTTTTTTACCAAGTCATTGATAATAGGCAACACCCTTTTTTTATCTAAAATTGAAACAACATCATTAATTTTCAGTGAAGATTGATGTTGTAAGGCTTCGTAAATTAAGAATTCCTCGTCATTTAATTCAGACTCTAGAATGGCAACGTTTTCATTTTTAGATATGACTGTTTCACTTTCTAATAAAAATGCATTTGGCATAGCAGCACGCATCACTTCACCTAAACTACACATGTAATAATTAGAAATCCAGCCCCAATGTTTTAATTGGTTTTCCGTAATCACAGGGGTTTCGTCTAAAATCTGATGAATGGTTTTAGCATCGTAAGCCGTTGGAGGATTTTGATGAATACTATAGACTAAAGCCGTATACACTTTACTCTTTCCAAAAGGTACAGCCACGCGCATTCCTGGTGATAAAAACTTGGATTCTGCTTCAGTAATATGATATGTGAACGCTTTTTGAAGCGGAATTGGTAATATGACGTCTATAAAATGTAACATTATTTTACACGTTTCCAATATTGCGTCCTGTAGAAAAAGGCCAGATAACCTCTTACCTGAAGGGTATCAGGATCATCTTCAAGCTTAAGACGGCATCTATACGTGGTCCCATTTTCAGGATTAAGTATGGTGCCTCCGTCATAAACCTTTCCGTTTTTAGTTAAACCTTCTATAAAAACCAATCCAACAATTGGTTGATCTTTGTGAGCACCACTGCAATCATTACAAGTTCTAGATTCTACATCTGGATTAGTTACAGCTATGATTTTACCATATATTTTACCGTCTTCTTCATAAATTTCAACTATAGATTTCGCATCACCTGTATTATCATCTATGGTTTTCCACTTCCCTAAAATATTCTGAGCTGGCAAATTAAAAAACACCGTGAACAAAATAAAAAATGCTAAAGTGTTTTTAATCATTGTTTGTTTTTTTAGAGATTTATTTCTCAAATGTAATGGGTTTAATTTAAAAAACCACCTCGATTGGAGATGGTTTTTGAAAACTTAAGACATTTTCTGGTGTTTTATGATTGAATATATTGCTTCTTAAACAACGAATTAAAATAAGTTAACCTCCTATTTTCAACAACTTACGAAGCGATGCTGTATCTTTCTTTTTTCCAACTTTAACTGTACTACTTTTAGTATTAACACTCGGTTTTTTTTCAGTGTCTCGTCTTCGAGTTGCAGCGTTTTTGTTTTTTACAATTTCAACCTGCTCTACTTTTGGAATATTAGCAACGGTACCTCCTGCCTTTCTATCTGCAAGTGCACGCAACCTAGCTACTTCTGCATCATAATCACCCATGTATATTTTGTCGTACAATGCTACTGCAGCACTATAGTTTTCTTGCTCTTCATAAATCCAAGCTAATAATAACAACTCGTGTCTGGTTGATTTTGCGTTTTCTCTAAACGGATTAATTTCTAAACTTTTATTAACATCTGCTTCAGCTGCTTTAATGTTCCCTAAATTAAACTGCAATTGAGCTCGCATGTAATAAGCCATTTTATTTGGTGTTAAAGCCACCATTTGATTGTACTTCTCTAAATCGGATTCATTAGCGTTTTTTCTAGCAATTAACTTTTTACTAGTTCTTTGATAATTTAGATGATTAAAATACACATCGCAAGTATAAATTAATTCATAGGGCATCGCTACCAATAAGTCTTTACGTGCTAACTGTCCTTTTTGAAATTTTACATTAACATCTGACTCAACGATTTGCGCATCAATTTGCGCCGCATACTTAGGAAGTGTTTCTCGTAAACAAGCTTTGAACGCATTTTCTGTAAGTGTTCGTTTTAGACTTTCTTCTTCTAAACACGCACAGACATCTGCTCTAAAACCATTTTTATAAGCCTGTGCATTTACCGCGTAAAATTCTAGGAAAGCGACAAAAAACAACATAATTGATTTCATATAATTTATTTTAAAATATCTTGTTTTAATCATCTTCTTCGTCTTCTTCTGTGCCAATGAAATAAGCTTTTACAGCAGTCATACAAAAGTTAAGTGCATTTTTTGTTCTATTTAAATTAAACGTTGCCTTTGCTTGTCTCATAAAAGGAGCATCGCTAATATCTTCTGCGATATCTGGTACCTCTTGCCAAAGACTATCAGCATCTCGTTCTGCACGTTCCATTAATTCATCTTCAATTTCTACCGGAACCTCTACTTCGGCTTTAATTAAACTATCGTAAACAAAAACCTTGTGATACAATTCAAAAGAATGATTCACAAAATTATCTACGCTTTCAATTTTTGATTTTCTTTTAGGTTTTTTTATTCGCTTTTCTTGAGACCAGCTTTGTATAGGAAGTAAAAAGAGCATCAACATGCCTATAAAAATATAACGTTGAAAATAGTACACTGCTTTCATAATTGAGGGATGTATTAAAAGTTACTTATATAGTAAATTAATTGTAATCGATGGTTCCATTCATCGTTAAAATAGCACCAGAGTCCACATTAATTACTGTAGTATCATTAAACACAATGCGCTTTGCCGATTTATCGACACTAAAACCCGTACCACAATCTGTGTTATCTTCCGAACTTGTTGCCGGAGTTGAGCACACATAACTAAACTCTTCACCATCTTTAAGAATCGTCATAGAAATCGCTTTTTGTGCATCTGAACCATCTCCAACGGTAAATTCAGCCGCAACAATAATAAATGCATTTAAAAAATTGCCGACATTTGGCTCTCCATTTACAAAAGTTGTATTTTCATCTGAAAGCACCACAGAACTAGAGGTACCTGTTGTGTCTAAAGCATCTTCATCAATATTTCCAACAGTT
The DNA here is from genome assembly GCF_013404085.1 of Winogradskyella helgolandensis. NCBI lineage: Bacteria > Pseudomonadati > Bacteroidota > Flavobacteriia > Flavobacteriales > Flavobacteriaceae > Winogradskyella > Winogradskyella helgolandensis. Next base: position 3,816,768 of record NZ_JABFHO010000001.1, read on the forward strand.
AAGGACGTCCCTATAGAAGACGTATCAGAGCCTGATAATTGAATTGTTCCAAATACAGAGTTACTCCCAGAACTGTCGTCACTACTGGCACAGCCAACAATTAATAAAGCAATTAAAATAATTTTTAGAGTATTCAATTTTGATTTCATATTCTTTAGTTTTGATTTATAAATTCTATCCAATAATTAAAGAACCTTATAATATCTGCACAAAACCATAACCAACCTATTATCGTTGGCTTTGAATGTATTAACGTTGAATCTGTAGCTGATTTTAGACAATAAATCATTATTTTTAACGAGCTGTTAATTAAATCCCTCAATGAAAAGATCTTTGACAATCATCTTTTTACTAATGTTTACGTTTTGTTTTTCACAGAATAAAATGCTCGATTCATTAGAAAACGTAATCAATAATTACAAGATACAAGACACTAACTATGTGAACTTAAGAATTAAGTACACGGCAAGAAAACTATTTTTAACACCCTCAGACACCACATGGACGACTTATGTGAATAAAACATTAGCCATTTCCAAACAACTTAGGTATCCAAAAGGTATTGCTATTTCTTACAATAATTTAGGCATTATAAATCATTACTTTTTATCTGATCCATTAGAAGGCCTCAACTATTACCAAAAGAGTTATGACATTTTTGAAAAAGAACAGAAATTCAAAAAATATGAACTTGGAGTACTTACCAATATCGGACTCATCAATTATGAACAACAAGACTATGACAAAGCTTTAAAAAGTTTTAAAACTTTATTAGATAACCCTGAAAACAAAAGCAAGTTCAGTACAGAATTTTATATTGGGAATGTTTATGGAGATCAAAAACAGTTAGATTCCTCTATCTACTATTATAAAAAAGCGCTTGAAGGTGCAGAACAAAATAATCAGACTATAGTCATCGCGAATATTAAAACCAATTTAAGCATAGTACAAGCAAATGCCGGTTTTTTAGACGACGCTTTAACTAGTACAGTTGAAAGTTTAGATTTAATAGAAAAACACAATATTGAAGGCCTCCGTGTTACCGCTTACACCAATGCCGCCGAAGTATATTTACAAAATAATGATATTGAAAAAGCCGAATATTATGCGACTAACAGTTTAAAACTAAATGAAGGTTTAAATAGTTTATCCACTGAAAATAGTGCTTTAGAAACCTTAGCAAACGTATATGCACAGAAAGGAGATTATAAGAACGCTTTAGTCACCTATCAAAAACATATTATTTTAAGAGATAGTTTAATAAATGCTGATCGTAAACTCGAAATATCTCGCAAAGAAATTCAATTCGAAGCAGATAAACATAAAGCCATATCTGAAGTAGAAATTGAACGCCAAAAATCCATCAAAAACGCTTCAATCATTGGTGGTTCTTGTCTCATTTTAGCTTCATTAATAGGGTTTGTTTTATACAGAAGAAAACAAGACGCTGTTTCAAAATCTAAAGAAGCTGAATTTAACGCTAAGGTTTCCGACACTGAATTAAAAGCGCTGCGTTCACAAATAAATCCGCATTTCATCTTTAATTCTTTGAACTCTATTGGAGACTATATTTTAAAAAACGACACAGAATCGGCAAGCGATTACCTTAGTAAATTTGCCAAACTGATGCGTCTTACTTTAGAGAATTCAGAAAAGAAAGAAATTCTTTTGTGTGACGATATTGCATTATTAAGAACCTATATGGATATTGAACGCAAACGCTTCAATAATAAATTTGACTACACTATTGAAGTTGATTCCGAATTAGATGCTGAAAACATATTAGTACCACCAATGATTCTTCAACCCTTTATTGAAAACAGTATTATACATGGTTTATCACAAAAAGACGAGCTTGGACTTGTAAAAATTACATTTAAATCTGAAAATAATATGCTCATTTGTAGTGTTGATGATAATGGTATTGGTCAAAAAAACTCGAAGTCAAATAAAAGTAATGATGACAATAAATCAATGGGAATGGCAATTACCAAAAGTAGAATTGAAATTATTAATAAATTGAAAAACACCAACGGAACTGTAGAAATTATAGATAAAACCGAAGGCACCAGAATAGACGTTTCACTTCCAATGCAATTGGCATACTAGAAATTAATTTTAAGATAAGCTTCCGCTTTCTCGGGAAACAACTATGATAAAAACCATAATTATAGATGACGAAAAACATTGCTCTGATCGAATTTTAAATCTTATTGAGCAACATCCAAACACCTTTAAAGTACTTGCTGTTATTGATACTGTAGGCGAAGCTTTAAACAGTGTTCCTCAATTACAACCCGATTTAATATTCCTTGACATTAAAATTCATGATAAAACCGGATTTGACTTTTTACAAGATATTGGTCCTTCTAACTTTAGAGTAATATTTACTACAGCATTTGATAACTTCGCCATTAAAGCATTTAAATTTAGTGCCTTTGATTATTTACTAAAGCCCATAGATTCTGATGATTTTAATGATGTCATAGTACGTTTAAAAGCAGACTTGTCTCATTTTAACATGCAAAATCAACTTCAAAATTTGTTTATTAATTTAAAACCAAATCAAAAGAAAGTCATTACCATTCCATCTTTAACAGGATTTGAAACTTTAAAAGTTGAAGATATTATTCATTTGGAAGCAGATACGAATTACACTCATATTTTCACAAAAGATGACAAATGGATGGTCTCAAAACCTATAAAATTCTACGAAGATTTATTAGCTGACAATGCTTTCTTCAAAACGCATAAATCCCATTTAATAAATATAGATCACGTTAAAAAATACTACAAAGGCAAACAGAGTTATGTGCTCATGTCTAATGATGCTCAGGTTCCTATTTCAGTGAGACGCAAAGATGAATTCTTAAAACATTTTACTTAATTAACTCCTCAATATCTTTTTGCTTAATCTCTTTTCTAGCTCTTGGATGCTTTCTCAAAAACTGAAGTGATGCGTTAAGCTCATAACCCAATAGTAAAATATTAGAGTTCAGCCATAAATAAAGCAACAAAATTAATAACGCTCCGATAGAACCATAGAGCTCATTGTATTGGGAAAAGTTTTCAATATAAATACCGAATAGAAACGACGTTAACATAATTAGCAACGTGGTGAGTAATGCTCCAACAGAAAAGAATTTGGACGCTCTTCCTTCTTTAGTCCCAAAATAATATAATGTAGCTGTTGCTAAATAGGTCATAATAACAAAGAATAAATACTTCGCAAAAATGATCCAACCCAACCCTTGATCACCTTCGGTCATTGCATGACCACTTATGCCTTCATATATTGGCTTAATGACATATATCTGAAAATACCCAAACACAGCAACGGTTAACAGTAAAAGAAAAGCAAGGATCAAAGCCACACCGATAGCATACATATATTGTTTAAAGATATTACGATATAGCTGTTTATGATACGAGGTTTCAAAACCAGAAAACACAGCATTTACACCGTTAGCCATTAAAAAAACAGAGAGTAAAAATATAGAAGAAATTAAGCCTCCACTTGTATTACTACTCATATCTTGAAAAATACTATCTATAAAGAATTCAGACGTTTGAGGTGGTAAAATGGAATTTAAAAAATCTAAAAAATCAGATCGAAAACCATCAATTGGAATATGTGGTATTACAATAATCACAAATAATAAAAATGGAAAGATTGCTGTAAAAAAACTAAAGGCTATCGCACTGGCTCTTGTTGTTAACGCACCATTAACGATTCCCATGACGTAAAGCTCTAATAAATCGTATACCGATAAACCTTCAAATCCTGGTAATTTAATCCGTTTAAAAAAACGCACAAGTATATTTATAACCGGAATTTTATTTAATTTATCTTCTATTACTTTTGTCATTATTTAGCTTTTAGCTCATCTTTATTATCTCCAACTAATGTACTTACCACGAACTAAATTATACAGCTTTCAAACTTAAATCTTTATTATAAACCGAATGTGTCAACGCTCCAGAAGAGATATAATCTACGCCACATTCTGCATATTTTCTAAGTGTATTTTCGTTAATTCCACCAGAAGACTCTGTTAAACATTGGTCGCCAATTAGTTTTACAGCTTTACGTGTATCCTCATAATTGAAGTTATCAATAAGGATCCTGTAAACCCCTCCACAGTCTAAAATTTCTTTTATTTCTTCAAGGTTTCTGGCTTCAACTATGATTTTCAAATCACGATTGGTATCAACTAAGTATTGCTTTGTTAAATTTATTGCCTTGGCCACTCCTCCTGCAAAATCGATGTGATTATCTTTTAACATAATCATATCATACAATGCAAATCTATGATTCTCACCTCCTCCAATTTTTACAGCCCATTTTTCAAGTGCTCTAATACCAGGAGTTGTTTTACGCGTATCTAAAATCTTTGTTCCTGTACCTTCTAATAAATCCACAAACTCTCTCGTTTTAGTTGCAATCGCACTCATACGTTGCATCGCATTTAAAACTAAACGCTCTGCTTTAAGAATAGATTGTGAAGCCCCTTCAACATAAAATACAATATCTCCATGCTTTACCTTTTCACCATCTTCGATTAAGGTTTCGACTTTCATATCGGGATCAACATAGGCAAAAACTTGCTTTGCAAATTCAACGCCAGCAATTACACCTTTATCTTTTACTAATAATTTTGCCTTTCCTTGAGCTGTTGCAGGAATACATGCCAACGAGCTGTGGTCACCATCTCCAACATCTTCTCTAATGGCATTAGCTATAATACCTTCTATTTCTTTATCGAATTGTGCTTGTGAAATCATCTGAATACATATTTGATGTAAAAATAGGAATTGAAATTTGAAAATTTGAATAAATCTATTGTCAGTTCGAGTGAATTTATAAGTAAAACGAATAAATTTGTATCGAGAACAGTCTAAAACAGATTTCTCGATACAATTCCGAAACATAAAATCGGATTCACTCGAAGAGACGAACACATGAATATAAAACTCATAGCCATAGGCAAAACCGACAATAAAAACTTAATTGCGTTAATTGCAGATTACTCAAAACGCCTTGGTTTTTATATTAAGTTTGACTTTGAAATTATTCCTGATTTAAAAAAGGCAAAGAACCTATCTGAAGCCCAGCAAAAGGAAAAAGAGGGTGAACTCATTTTAGCAAAAACACAAACATCGGACGTCTTGGTTCTACTCGATGAAAATGGAAAACAACTAGATTCCGTAGCATTTTCTGGCTATTTGCAGAAACATATGAATTCTGGCATAAAAACGTTAATCTTTGTTATTGGTGGTCCTTATGGGTTTTCGGATGCTGTCTACGCGAGAGCAAATGGAAAGTTAGGCTTATCAAAAATGACATTCTCGCATCAAATGGTAAGATTATTCTTTATAGAACAATTGTACAGAGGGTTTACAATTCTTAGAAATGAACCTTATCATCATCGCTAAAAACTATAAACCCTCTGGTACTAAACGTCGGAACGTTTCTTCAATTAGTGTGTTTTATAAACTTCTTTTCGTTTTTTAAGCTGTCTTGTTAAATCGCTGATCGTTTCATTCATTGCCATTTCGTAATTCTTCTCATTAGAAGTTGCAAAAATACGTGGTCCAGGCAGACTTAATTCTATATTACAAATCTTCCCTGTCTCGTGGTCTTTTTCGTCATGCTTAAAATATACTTGAGCCGAAATAAGAAATTCGAATTTAGTAGCTAATTTTTCTAATTTTTCTATTGTCAATTCTGAAAGTGTATCACTTACATCAATGTTTACATATTGAAAATTTACCGTCATAATCTATCTTGTTTTAATGAATTATTCTTTTCACTAAGATACATGATTTAGTCAGTTTCTTGACTGATAATTATCATAATTAATTGATAAAGTTTATTACTTATTTAATAAAAAACTGATTTGCAAAAGCGTAAGCGTTTACGATTTTTTATTAAACTTATAACCAATAGCTAATTTGGCTTTAGTAAGATTTAAGAGGTAATTATTGCCATAATCTAAATCTGTACTATACAAACTATTATTATAGCTTAAACTGACATAAAACTGTTTTAAGTTATAACTTAAACCAATTAGAAAATCTAATTTATAAAGCATTAAATTAGAAGGTTTATAAGCACTATCTTGTAACGTTACTTTTTTATCTACCAAACCTACACCTGGCATGACATTAACAGTCGCGGTAATATTCTCTGGCAGTTTAAAGAAAGAAATCACTCCTGCCATAACACCAAAAGACAAACCTTGATACCTTTTAATATCCCCTTGTTCATTAAAATAAGGACTAGTAGTTTCGGATAATAGACTAGGCTTTGCTGAGAAATAATCAAAACTACCAAAAACACCTACACCTCCAGTGATAAATATGTTGTCGTGATTTTTATTAGACAAGCCTGCCTTTAATTGCGAATACGAAAACTCTATATCGTCTAACGTGTACATATAATTCAGTCCAACACTTACAGACTTAATATCATCCCTAAATACCGTAGGCTCATCAAAATTATTCTTAGCATTAAAACCTTTATACACTTGCGTGAAAATTTTCACATAATTCTTATCCTTTAAGATAGTTGTGGCTTGTAAATCGAACCTAGATGTTTTCTCTTTATTTGGATTTTTAATATTTACAGCAATATCTAAGATGATTTTTTTAGTGGCAAAACCTAGTCCAAGACCATATCTATTATTAGGCACAAACTTAGCTTTAGAGTCACTATCTGAAATACTAAATTTATTAACCTTAAAATTAGAAAATATACGCAGTGAATAATTTTCAATATCTCTATCCACAAGTAATGAATCTAAATCATCCAAATCTTGTGCGCTTAGAGCTATGCAACTAAAACAAAAAACTAAAAGTAAAAGAGACTTCACCATTGCAGTTATGTTAAAATATTTTGTTTTGACAATTGATACTAAATTAGATTCCTATTTTTACAAAAGCAAAATTACATTAAATAAGATCATATTATGCAACTTGTTTTCGCAACTAATAACTTAAATAAATTAAAAGAGGTTCAATCTATGTTACCTGAACATATTAAACTTTTATCCTTAAAAGATATTGCCTGCAAAGAAGATATCCCAGAAACCCAACCTACCATTGAAGGCAATGCGATACAAAAAGCAGAATACTTAAAGGAGCATTATGGTTACGATTGCTTTGCAGATGACACAGGTTTAGAGGTTGCTGCTTTAAATGGTGAGCCTGGAGTGTTTTCTGCACGTTATGCAGGTCCACAACGTAATGCTAACGATAATACTAATAAATTACTCACAGAACTTAAAAATAAACCCAATCGAAATGCACAATTTAAAACGGTAATTGCTTTACACCTCAATGGAAAACTCCATTCTTTCTCTGGAATTTGTAAAGGAAAAATTACAACAGAAAGACATGGTGAAGGTGGTTTTGGTTACGATCCTGTTTTTAAAGCTGATGGTTATTATAAAACATTTGCTGAAATTTCTTTGGAAGAAAAGAATAAAATTGGACACCGTGGAAAAGCAGTTGCTCAATTGATTGATTTTCTGAAACAATAGCAATTAACAACAAAGCAAACTAATATCATTCTAGTTGCACATATCCTTATGAAAACCAAGTTACAAATATTCAAAATTGTTGCCAAACATTTAAGTTTCACTAAAGCTGCTGAACAATTATATATTTCCCAGCCTGCGATTTCAAAAGCAATAAAAAATTTAGAGCAAGACTACAATACAACGTTATTTATAAGAAAAAGAAATTCTATAGAAATGACAACTGAAGGAAAGTCATTTCTTATTTACACCAATAAAATATTGACTATTTATGCTGAAATGGATGAGAAATTTCTTCATAAAAAAGACAACTTTCCAAATTTTATAAAGTTTGGTGTAAGCACCACCTTATCTAACTATATTATTCCTAAAGTAGTAGCTAAATTTAGAGTAAATTTTCCAGAAACAAGATTCAATATCATCAGCAATAATTCTGACACTATTGAAGAGTTAATTTTAAATGAAGACATAGATTTTGGAATTACCGAAGGACGCACGTCTAACCCAAAATTACACTTTGAAAAATTTATTAAAGATGAAATTGTCTTGGTAACAAATGTAAATAATCACACCTTTAGAAAAGGAGTTATTGATATAGAAACATTACAACAGATTCCAATAGTTGAACGTGAAAAAGGCTCTGGAACAAAAATGATTATAGATACCTTTTTATTAGAACATAAAATCACGAAGCTCAATTCTGTCGTGTCTTTTAATAGTACCGAAGCTATCAAAAATTATTTATACCATTCTGATCATTACGCTCTTCTTTCAATCCATTCTATTTCTGGTGATTTGATGAATAACAAACTCAAAATAATAGATATGAAAGATTTAAGCATTGAGAGATGGTTCTATTTCGTAAACAGAACAGGCTATCTTTCTAATACTTTTGAATACTTTAAAAAATTCATTCGTCACAACTATAACTTTTAGTTATCTCACATAAACAATAACTTTCCTTAAAAGTTATCTCACAACTCTACTTTTGTATCAAATTCTACTAAGTGATATGAAAGATATTATCTCAAGAATAGTTTACTTTCTTATAATTATTTGTGCCGTTTTAGGTGTTATAAACAGTCCTACAGCATTAATACTTGGTTTTCTATATACCATTATCTTTAAAAATCCTTTTAAGGCCTATAGTCATAAGGCCATACATTTATTTTTAAAAATTTCAGTTATAGGACTTGGTTTTGGTATGTTTATTAAAGAAACTTTAGAAACCAGTAAAAACGGACTAAGTTTAACCATCTATTCAATACTATTAACGGTGACTTTAGGTTTACTGTTAACAAGACTTTTGAAAATAGATTTAAAGTTAGGTCATCTAATCACCTCAGGAACCGCAATTTGCGGAGGAAGCGCCATAGCTGCTATTTCACCTGTTATTAAAGCTAATAGTAAAATCATAAGTATTGCTTTAGGTATTGTGTTTCTTTTAAACTCTATTGCTTTGTTTGTTTTTCCAGCGGTTGGGCATATTTTAAACTTAACACAAGAACAATTTGGCTTGTGGTGTGCTATTGCTATACACGATACTAGTTCTGTAGTTGGCGCAGCATTAGGTTACGGAGATGAAGCATTACGAATAGCGACAACAGTAAAACTATCTAGAACATTGTGGATTATTCCATTATCAATTTTCTCAATGTTCATCTTCAAAACAAAAGGCGAAAAAATTAAAATTCCTTACTTTATCATATTATTTATTGTAGCCATTGTTATAAATAGTTACCATATTTTACCAGAATCAACGACGCATAATATTGTTTTAATGTCTAAGCGCTTATTAATTATAACGTTATTTCTAGTAGGTTCTACAATTTCGATAAAAGACTTAAAATCCACCGGTTTAAAACCTATAATCTTGGCACTAACCTTATGGATTTTTATTTCAATATTTTCATTAATATATATACTATATTAAAGCTGATATCTAACAATTTATGCAATTCATACTTTGGCTCTAGACAAATTGCAAATCCAGATAATTATAGAGATTAACACATATTCTATTCCGTATTTATTTACTAAATTACACCCTTAATCTCGTGTTAAATTAGACCTAAATTCCAAGCTTCACAATTAGGAAATAGTAACTTACAATATAATGACAACGTCAAAAAACAAAAAAATAGCATTCATTATATTTCATATCGTCGTTCTCATATGTCTGTTTGTTTCTTTTTCGTTATTACTAGATGATATCTTTACCCAAGACTCAAATCCCAATCCATATGTTAACTCATTTGATCTTAGTTTTGCTAGAATTATGTCTCCATTTGCTACTGGTTTAGGCCTAATAAGTTGGCTAATTATTGTCACTAATTGGATAAAAAATGGTGGATTAGATTTTTATCTAAAATCTATATTTCTGACAACATCTTTACTTATTATTGGTTTGATACTGCTCTTACTAGTTTGATTTTAGCATTTAACAACTAATCAAAACACTCGTTTTCAAACACTTAAAACTACTTAGGACAGTAAATATATTTGAGAAAATTATATCATCAATTAGTAATTATAGACAACTTTAAGAAATCATTTTTTTTCAGAGGAATTCAGCATTCTAAACATTGTTTATTTGTATATTAAATAGCGTTAATAATGCAACTAACTCAATAAACTCAAAGCATTCACAACAAAAATTGATTATCCAATTAATTGTTATACCTTTGCACCTTGCAAAAAATCTATTATAGGATTTTGTAAATTCCTCAGAGTGAGGATGTGTTACCTAGAAGTTTAAGTGTTTAGTATGTCGATTCGCTTCTCTTGTAACACCAACAGAACATAATCGAATACATATACTCAAGAATGAGCACATTTCAAGAACTCGGTCTTAATGAAGACCTTTTACGCGCAATTACGGATTTAGGTTTTGAAAAACCAAGTGAAGTACAAGCAAAAGCAATCCCACTTTTATTAGAAGAAGACAAAGACTTAGTCGCTTTGGCACAAACTGGTACAGGGAAAACTGCAGCCTTCGGATTTCCGATGTTGCAAAAAATTGATATCGATAGCAGAACCACACAAGGTCTTATCTTATCTCCTACTCGTGAACTTTGTTTACAAATCACCAACGAACTTAAACTTTACGGTAAATATTGTAAAGGTTTAAACGTAGCTGCCATTTATGGTGGAGCAAGTATTTCTGATCAAGCTAGAGAAGTAAAACGTGGTGCACAAATTATAGTTGCTACCCCTGGACGTATGAAAGATATGATTAACCGTAGAATGGTTGATATTTCAAAAATACAATACAGCGTTTTAGATGAAGCTGATGAGATGCTAAATATGGGCTTTAAAGAAGATATTACAGATATCCTTTCTCATACACCTGAAGAAAAAAACACATGGTTATTCTCTGCAACAATGCCGAAGGAAGTGGCAACTATTGCAAGAAAATTCATGGATAATCCTACGGAAATTACAGTAGGAAACAAAAACGAAAGTACCAATAACGTCTCTCACGAATACTATTTAGTAAACGCTAGAGATCGTTACCAAGCTTTAAAACGTTTAGCAGATGCAAATCCAGATATATTTTCTGTGATTTTCTGTAGAACAAAAAGAGATACTCAAAAAGTAGCTGAAAACTTAATTGAAGATGGCTATTCAGCAGGAGCTTTACACGGAGATTTAAGTCAAAATCAACGTGATATGGTAATGAAATCTTTCAGAAACCAACAAATACAAATGTTAGTTGCTACAGATGTTGCAGCTCGTGGTATTGATGTTGACGATATTACACACGTTATTAACTACCAACTACCTGATGAAGCAGAAATTTACACACACAGATCTGGTAGAACAGGACGTGCTGGTAAAACAGGTATCTCAATGGTAATTGTTTCTAAAAGTGAAGTTAGAAAGATAAAAAGTATCGAACGTATCATAAAGAAACAATTCGAACAAAAAGAAATTCCTTCTGGTACTGATATTGTTGAAGTACAGTTAATGTCTTTAGCAAATAAAATTCATAAGACTGAAACAAATCACGAAATTGATAAACACATTGAGACTATCAACGAGTTATTTGCAGATACTAATAAAGAAGATTTAATCAAAAAATTCTTCTCTGTAGAATTCAATCGTTTCTTCAATTATTACCAAAAATCAAAAGATTTAGGATCTGTTCAGGTAAGAGATTCTGATAGAGATGGTGGGCGCGATTATGGAAAGCAATCTAACGATTCGCGTTATTTCATAAACGTAGGTAGTAAAGATGGTTTTGATTGGATGAAGTTGAAAGATTTCTTAAAAGAACAATTAGAATTAGGACGTGATGATGTCTTTAAAGTGGATGTTAAAGAAAGTTTTTCTTTCTTTAATACTGAGAAAGAATTACAAGAAAAAGTATTGGCATTCTTCACAGACTTTAAATACGAAGGTCGTTTTGTAAACGTAGAAGTGAGCGAAGACAAAGGAGGTAGAAGTCGTGGAGGCAGAAGTGGCGGAAGAGGTCGCGGAGGCAATGACAGACGCTCTGGAGGTGGAGGAGGAAGTCGCAGACGCGATGATAAACCAAGAGGAGAAAGACGCTCTGGAGGCAGACGCTCTGAAGGTGGTGACTCTGGAAACAGAAGTGACCGAAGACGATCTGATGACAATAGAAGCGATAGACGCTCTAGCGATAGAGGAGATAGAAGACCTGAATCTAGCAACTCTGGTTCAGAAAGACCAAGACGCTCTAGAAGACGCGATTAAACTGCTAAAAATGCAGTAAATTTCAACATATATAATACTAAAATCCAAAGCTTGAAGATTAATCTTTAAGTTTTGGATTTTTCTTTGAATACACCCAAATAATTCAATAATCTCTAAAAAAAGTTAATATTACGTCAAATATATAGGAGCAATATGGTAAATCCGTTTTCTTTATTACCTTTACCTCGTAACACATGTGCATGCGATATCTACTTATACTTATTTTATGTTTAACTACAGTTAACAGCTATAGCCAAGACAGTACTGCGACCCAAACCCCCACAAAAGTTAAAGGAACTCTAGTTAGTACCTCAACAAATTTGCCTTTATCTGAAGCTAATATTGTAAATATCAATCAAGTTGTTGGTACTTCAACAGATGATAAAGGAGTGTTTGAAATAAGAGCTAAAGTCAATGACACCTTACATTTATCATATTTAGGCTATAAATCTATTAAAGTTAGAGTTACTAATGATTGGTTAAAATTTGGTAATACTGAAATTGCAATGACCGAATTAGCCTTAGCTTTAGAAGAAGTAACTGTAAAACAATTAGAATTAACAGGCTATTTAAAGGTTGACATGAACCAAGTTCCTGTAACATCCAATAATCGTTATCGTATTTCTGGCTTACCTGGACAAGGGTATGAAGCTGGGAAACCTAACCTTGCATCGCGCGTACTTGGTGCTATTTTTAATCCTGCAGATTTCTTATACAATATGTTTGGTAGAAAGCCGAACGAAATGCATAAGCTTAAGAAAATGAAGGAAGATGACGAAATTAGAAGTCAACTTTCTAAACGTTTTGATAGAGAGATGTTATTGGTTCTTTTACAAGTTACTAAGTACGATTTAGACGAAATAGTAAACCAATGCAACTACTCTAAAGACTTTATAAACACAGCAAATGATCTTCAAATTTTAGATGCTATCAGTGTTTGTTACGAAGAATATAAAGTCATAAAAAGCAGTAAAGAACGAAAAAATCGTAAAAAGGATTAATTCCTATTTTTTCTAAGCATCAGAATGTAATGCTATTTTGTTGCCTTCGGTATCTATAAACATTCCCATAAAACCATTGTTTTCAGAAATTTTAGTTTTTTCTAAACCTATTTTTCCACCAGCAGCTTCTACTCTATCAAGTTCTAACTGTACATCTTTCGACACAAAATAAATTAACACCCCTTCTCTACTTGGTACATAAGAGCTTTGCTTTATAAGTGCTCCAGAAGATCCATTTGACCCATTATTATCAGGAAACCATCCCATTTTTAATCCATCAAATTCTACATCTTTAATTTCAACATTAAAAACAGTTTCATAAAACATTTTTGCACGATCCATATCGCTTACCGGAATTTCAAACCAACCTACCATATTATATTTTTTAGTTAGCTAAATTTACAAAATTTATGCTTTCGATTTATAGCGTTCTACTATTGAGTCGTAATCTTTTAAGGTTTTTTTTATCCAATCAAAACGTTTTTCAATAATTTCTTCATCTTTCAGTTGCCATTTAATATCAGACTTTCTTAATTGCGCTGTAACATGCTGAAGAATAATGGCGGCAGATACAGAAATATTCAAACTCTCGGTAAAACCAACCATCGGAATTTTCAAATAACAATCGGCTTCATCTAACACCTGTTGAGATAGCCCTTGAGATTCTCTTCCAAAGAAAAAGCACGACTTTTTAGTGATATCAAAATCAATCAACTCACAATCATCTCTATGAGGAGTCGTTGCTACAATCTGATAGCCTTTGGCTCTGATATCACTTATACAATCCGTTATAGAGTGATACCGATTTAAGTCCACCCATTTTTGTGCTCCCATTGCAATTTCTCTATCAATACTTTTAGAGTTCACTTCTTCTACAATACTTAATTCTTGGATTCCAAACACATCACAAGATCGCATTACAGCACTAGTGTTATGTAATTGGTATACATCTTCTGTTGCTACTGTAAAATGCTTTGTTCGATTGGGCAGTATCGTTTTAAAGCGGTCTATACGACCTTGAGTTACAAATGTTTCTAAGTATTTTAAAAGTTCTAAGTCTTGCATAACTCAAAAATACTAAAAATGGAACTTAAGTTGTAGTTTAAATCACATTCTCGTTACAAGTATTACTATAAATTTGGTTATTTTTAATTTATGAAAAAACACATCGTCATATTAACAGGAGCAGGCATGAGTGCCGAAAGTGGCATTAAAACATTTAGAGATGCAGACGGACTTTGGGAAGGTCACGACGTTATGGAAGTCGCCACGCCTGAAGGTTTTCAACGTAATCCAGAATTGGTCTTAGATTTCTACAATCAACGACGACGACAGCTCAATGAGGTTGAGCCAAACCAAGCACATAAAGATTTGGTCACTCTTGAAACCGATCATAAAGTTACTATAATCACACAAAATGTAGATGATTTACATGAGCGTGCAGGAAGTAGTAACGTCATTCATTTACATGGCGAATTACGAAAAATTCGAAGCTCTAAAAATGTGAATAACATTAAGGTATGGAACGAGGATATTCATTTAGGAGACAACTGTGAAGAAGGCCATCAACTGCGACCACATATTGTATGGTTTGGTGAGGCTGTTCCTATGATTGAAAAGGCTATGGAAGTTTGTCAAAAAGCCGATATCCTTGTGATTATCGGGACCAGCATGCAAGTGTATCCTGCTGCAGGATTAATGGATTTTGCACCAGCAAAAACTCCCATTTATTATATCGATCCCAAACCTGCTATACAAAGTGGTGGAAAAATTACCGTCATACCAAAATCTGCGACTGAAGGAACTGTAGACCTATTAAGTATTCTTAATAGTAATGAGTAACAGCTCGTAATCATTCAACTTATTTACAAAAATTAAAAACCAATCGAAAAAACCGAAACTCATAGAGTCCCTAAAGTAATATCTGCTCTCCGACTTCAAGAGTATGGCGTTGGACTATTTGATGCCTATCCAACAAAATCAGCTTTAAAGAAAGCCTTAAAGAAAAACTACATTTCCGTGGATGGAGTTACAGCGACATCAGCCACATTTATAACTGGAGGAGAATTGATTACGTTAACTATTCCAGAACATGTAAGTCCTAAGAAAAGATTAAACTTTAAGCTCAATGTATTATTTGAAGACGATTATTTAGCTGTAATACACAAACCTGCTGGTATTTTAGTTAGTGGCAATCATTTTAAAACCATTGCTAATGCTCTTGTTCAAAACTTAAAACGAAGTACGTTATCAGATGCTACAAAACCACAACCGGTTCATCGCTTAGATTTTGCTACTACAGGAATTTTACTAGTAGGAAAAACAAACGATAGTATTAGAAATTTAAATAAACAATTCGAAAATAAAGACATCGAGAAAACCTACATTGCTGTTACTATTGGCAACATGACTAATGAAGGCATCATGTCGTCAGATATTGATAACAAACCATCTCAATCAAAATATAAAGTTGTAAAAACCGTCTTATCCAAACGATTTAGCAAACTTAATTTGGTACAATTAGAACCATTAACAGGACGCAGACATCAATTACGAATTCATTTATCAGAACTCGGCAATCCTATTTTAGGAGATAAAGATTATGGCGAAGAACCTCTAATTTTAAACGGCAAAGGCATGTATTTACATGCCTATTCATTAAAATTTAGACATCCTTTCACCAATGAAAGTATCTTCATAAAGAGTGAATTCCCTGAACGGTTTAATAAAATATTTGGCAACATATAATCAGATGCTTAATAGCTAGTAAAGACGACTACATTTCTAGTATTTATTCTCATAATAGTAAATTGATTTTTCGATTATAGCGAGATACTAATTAAATATTATAAAATGCAAGCGCAATAACACTAAGCTAATCACCACTACTTAATTTGAAAAAGTCGTTTATTGGTTTCTTAAACACATCAGAAAGCTTTAAAGCCAAAACCGTCGAAGGCACATAACGATTAGCCTCAATAGAATTAATGGTCTGACGAGAGACACCTATTCTCTTTGCCAAATCATCTTGAGTAAGATTTAAGATGGCTCGTTCTACTTTTAAAGTATTTTCCATTATCTATAACGCTTTAAATTATGATAGAACATAAGCTGAATCATTAACATAAATAACAATACCTGAAAATCACCTAAATTTTTAAAGGATTCTCCTCCTGAATTCATAACATTAGAAACACCAAACTCAACATAAGGCATCACTAGCGCATATATAACACCAATAACAAAAGCTATAGCATAAGATTGCGCTCTCAAAACAATGGTCATTTCATCTTCAAGTTTATCTTTAGACAAAGACATAATTAACATACCGACTAAAAGGAATTTCTGTAATACTAATTTTAACCACACCGTGTCTCCATCCATTGCAAAAGCACGGACAAACATCATCACAATGGACAATAATACCACAGTAATACCAATCGTCATAAACTGATGCGGTAGCCTAAAATGAATAAGCTTATAAAACGTATTCCGTTCGCATTCCATAATTTTATCTGTTTTCATAATTGACAAATTTATTTTATATTAAGTAAAAATAACTTTACTATATGACAAATATACTTTACATTTTTAATTTAAACAAAGTATTATGTAAAAAATTAATAGTATTTATAATCTTAACGAAATAAACTCCGCATAAATTATGAAAACTCAAAAACCAATCGTAAATTTGCGATAAGAAATATGAAAAGAAGTTTAGAAACTATAGAATATAAAGAAAATACTGAAGCCTTAGCAAAGTTTGCTAAAGCATTAGGCCACCCAACACGTATTGCCATATTGAAGCATCTAGAAAGTCAATCGTGTTGTTTCACCGGAGATTTAGTCGATGTGTTTCCGTTGGCACAATCTACAGTATCACAACACTTAAAAGAATTAAAAAACGCGGGTTTAATTCAAGGTGAATTAAAATCGCCTAAAATAAAATACTGTATTAATCAAGAAAACTGGAAGATTGCAAAATCCTTGTTTCAAGATTTTTTTGATTGATATTTTTTTAATAATCATATCGCTTATTGGCGATAAACAAATAATACTATTATGAGTAGAGTAATTAAAATATTAGGAACTGGTTGTCCAAAATGTAAATCGATGACTAGTGTTGTAAAAGAGGTCGTTTCAGAAAATAACGTTGATGCTACCATTGAAAAAGTTGAAGATATTATGGAAATCATGAAATTCAATGTCATGTCCACACCTGCCTTGGTCATCGATGATGTGATTACTATTAAAGGTCGAGTACCTTCAAAAGCTGAAGTATTGGCACTGTTAAATTAAAATGCACTGTTATGAATTATCAAGTCAACGCTTCTTCGCTTTTCAATGAAGATGCTGTTATTCATATAAAAGCATCGGACATCGCTTTTGGCACCACATCAAAAACTGCTGACATTTTACCCAATCCGGCAGAATTATTCTTAGGATCATTTGCAGCGTGTATGCTTAAAAATGTGGAGCGTTTTTCTGCAATGATGAAATTCGATTACACAAAAACAACACTCCATGTGAGTGCCACACGTCTAGAGCATCCACCACGAATGGAAAACATTAGCTATGATTTAACCATTTACACCAACGACGAAAAATTGAATGTCGATTTGCTAAAAAAGAACATTGAAAAACACGGAACCATCTACAATACTATAAAACTAGCCTGTTCTATTTCTGGTTCTATTAAAACACAAAACGATGTTTGATTGGTTACAACATTTCGCCGATTGGTTAATCTATTCTGTATTTGGAATTGAGGCAGAAACACATTTAGGAATTGCCCTTAACTTCTTTGTATACGATACCATAAAAATTCTGATTCTGCTTTTCGTTATCGTTTTCATCATGGGTATTGTGAATACATATTTTCCTGTTGAACGCCTAAAAGATTATCTGAATAGAAAAAAACTCTACGGTTTAGAATACTTTTTTTCTTCGATTTTTGGAGCCATAACACCATTTTGTTCCTGCTCTTCTGTGCCCCTTTTTATTGGTTTTGTACAAGGTGGAATTCCTTTGGGTGTTACCTTTTCCTTTTTAATTACTTCACCATTAGTCAATGAAGTTGCCGTGGCGATGTTTATAGGTATGTTTGGATTAAAAGCAACCTTAATCTACGTTGTATCAGGTATTTTATTAGGGACCATAGGAGGTTGGCTGCTCGGTAAGTTCAATCTTGAACCTTTACTGTCTGATTGGGTAAAACAAATTCTTGTCAATAAAATGCAACAGGCAGAGTTCCAAGAAGAAAAAAGAACATTTCACCAACGTTTACCTGAAATTACAAATAGTGCTTGGGATATTGTAAAAGGTGTACTCCTTTATGTCATTATTGGTATTGCCATTGGTGCCGCCATGCATGGCTACGTTCCAGAAAACTTTTTTAATGAGTATTTAGGAGGTGGAGAATGGTGGACCGTTCCGCTTGCCGTAATCGTTGCTGTGCCTATGTATGCTAATGCCGCAGGTATTGTTCCAATCATAGAAGTTTTTGTAGCCAAAGGAGTGCCTTTAGGCACTGCTATAGCTTTTATGATGGCTACAGTAGGCTTATCTATTCCGGAAGCCACCTTGTTAAAAAAAGTAATGTCCTTAAAACTGATTGCTATCTTTTTTGGTGTGGTTACCCTGTGTATTATGCTTTCAGGCTTTGTATTCAACATATTATTATAAACTATAAATCAATAAAATTATGCGACAAACACTTCAATTATTAGTCATTCTAACCGTAGGTTTAATACTGACATCCTGCAACAGCCAAAACAAAAGTAGCGACCAATCTTTAGACCAATCAGTTTCTAAAATAGAAGTTATGGATTTCCACTCTACGCATCGCTGTATGACGTGCAATGCTATTGAGGCTAATACGAAATTCACATTAGACACTTATTTTTCGAACGAATTAAAAGCGGATAAAATTAGCTTCCAAGTCATAAATGTCGATGACGAAAAAAACGAAAAAATAGCAGAAAAATTTGAAGCTTCGGGTACCGCTTTAATCTTAAACGTGATTAAAAACGGAAAAGAAACCAAAATAGATTTAACCGAATTTGCTTTTATGAATGGCACAGAACAAGATGCGTTTTCTAAAGAACTAAAATCTAAAATTGATGCGCAATTAAAAACACTCTAAATGGAGTTTCTAAAAGCACTCTTAGAAAATTATAACATTCCCATTGTATCAGCCTTAATACTCGGACTAATGACAGCCATTAGTCCGTGTCCTTTGGCAACTAACATTACAGCAACGGCCTTTATCTCTAAAAATATTTCAAGTAAACGAAAAGTATTTTTCAGCGGCTTATTATATTCATTAGGTAGAGGCTTTAGTTATACTGCCATTGGATTCATCTTATATTTTGGTGCGAGTAAGTTTCATATCGCACGATTTTTTAATCAAAATGGCGAAAAATATTTAGGTCCATTATTAATCATCATAGGTTTAATAATGCTGAATATTATTAAACTCAATTTTTTAGGAACATCTAATTTTCAAGAACGACTATCCGAAAAATTTAAAGATAAAGGGGTATTAGGGTCATTTTTGATTGGTGTCGTTTTCGCTTTGGCATTTTGCCCTTATAGTGGAGCCTTATTTTTTGGGATGCTTATTCCCATGACCATAACATCTGCAGATGGTCTTTATTTACCCATAGTATTTGCCTTCGGTACAGGATTACCAGTGATTCTTTTCACCTATTTATTAGCTTTTACCGCAGGAAAAGTTGGAGTGTTTTATAATAAAATTACCAAAATTGAAAAAGCCATGCGTATTGTAGCTGGTGTTGTTTTTATTATCACTGGGTTATATTATGTGGCTATATTTACTGGGATACTAGCATAATTTACGATAAGAACTTAAGGCCTTAGTCACAATCCCTTTTTCTATCTCCTTTTAATTAATCGATGTATTTATGTATTGTAGTTAATCGAAAAAAATGAATTGATGTCTAAAGTTTGAACTAAATATGTTTATTATTGTCTCTCAAGCTACTAACCAATGAAACACTTTTTTCTTACATCATTCTTACTAATTTGCTTTTTAGATTTATTTAGTCAAAACGTGACTTTTGAGGATCCAAATTTCAAAAATTACTTAGTAAGCTCTATCTGTGCTGATCTAAACAACGATGGATATCCAGAATCTGTTGTGGATACTAATAATGATGGAGAAATACAAATTTCTGAAGCTGAAGCTGTTTTCATGCTAGAAATAAATGAAAATTGCTTAGCAATATCAGCAGAAGGGATAGCGGCTTTTACTAATTTAAATGAACTTTTGTTAGAAAACACAAATTTAAATACTATAGACTTAAGCTTTATTTCTCAAATCAGTGAATTAGAAATCTCAAGCAATCCCAATCTGACGTCTATTAGTTTAGGACAACTTACATCTGTTACTAGACATATAACCTTTGATTTAAATCCTAACCTTGAATCCATTGATTTATTAAATTTAACAACCGTTGGTGGTCGTTTTGTTTACCGATATAATGCTACAACATCTAATACAACTATAAACTTAGACTTAAACAGTCTCTCTAGCATAGGTAGTAGCTTATATATTACAAATAATGACTCAGTACTACCTATGAGTATCAATTTATCTAACCTATTTACGGTTAATCAATCTATGATTATTAATGATAATAATATCTTAGATATCGATTTAAGTAACTTAACTTATATCCATGGCTTTAGATTTATCGGTAACGATACTATAACGGATTTAAATTTGAGCAATGTAGTTTCTAATGAAGTCTATATAACGTCATCAGATGAGATTAGTATTCAGAGTTATAATCTAGAGTCTATAGATTTATCAAGTTTAGAATATTCTGTTGAACGCCTTATAATTAATGGTAATCTCATGGATGTCAATCTAAGTAGCCTCAACAATGTCGATGGTCATATCACGTTATCATTTGATTCGCCAATTCTTAGCTTGCCCAGCCTTCAAACAGGAGACATAACGATTGGTGGAGATGTGCAACATATTGATTTAAGCGCCTTAGAAACTGGTGGTCTATATGTGAACACAACAAATCATGATTTAAACACCATAGATTTAACAAATTTAATTGACGGAAGTATCAGTCTATCAAATAATCAATTGACAGAACTAAACCTCCCAAGTTTAATTAATGCTGTAGATTTAAACGTTAAATACAATCAATTAACTAGTGTTAATTTACCTCTACTAGAAACCGTAGAGGATATTTTATTTACAGGAAATCAATTAGACAATTTTGAATTAACTAATACTGTGGTTACTGGTAACTTAAATTTAAGTTCAAATCCATTGACAAATATAAATTTACAAAATAATACAATTCGAAATTTATCATTAAGCAATACAGAATTCTCTTCTTTAGACTTAAGCACCACAACAGTGGAGAGTTTTAGTATTTATAATAACGTAAATCTCTTTAATATAAACATTAAAAACGGGGACATCATGGAATCTGTTAATTTCTTGAGTGATCCCACATTAACCAATGTGCCCAATCTAGCATATATCTGTGTTGATGAAGGCGAACTAAACTACATTAGTGATTTTATTCCAGCTAACTGCAACATCAACACTTATTGTTCTTTTGTACCTGGTGGCCAATATTTTATTGTAGAAGGAGAAAATAAATTCGATTCCAATTCAGATGGCTGTGATGTCACTGATACACCATTTCCTAATTTAATGTATTCAATTTCAGATGGTACCATTGAAGAGATTAGCATTTCAAACAATAATGGAAGTTATACCATTCCATTAGAAGTGGGTAATTACACCATTACGCCAAACCTTGTTAATGAAGATTACTTCTCAATTAGTCCAGAAAATATCGCTGTAAATTTCCCAGACGAAAGCAGTCCTTACACTCAGGATTTTTGTATTACTCCTAATGGCATAAAAAATGACTTACAGGCCTATATTGTACCATTATCTTCGGCACGTCCTGGGTTTGATTCAACTTATAAGATTGTATATAGAAATGTTGGAAATACAATTTTATCAGGAAATGTAACATTCACTTTTGAGGACGACTATATGGATTTCGTTTCATCTGCTCCTGCTGTAACAAGTCAAAATGAAAACATACTATCATGGGATTATAACAATTTTCAACCTTTTGAGAACAGATCTATTCTTGTTACAATGAATCTCAATCCGCCAACGCACTTAACATTCCCCTTAAATAATGCGGATATTTTAAATTTTGATACGAGAATAAATCCTATTCCAAATGATGAATTTATTAGTGATAACAGCATGGGACTTAAACAATTGGTTGTTAATTCTTTTGACCCAAATGATATAACTTGTTTAGAGGGGCCACAAATTCTTGAAGACGAAGTTGGAACATATGTACATTACATAGTTAGGTTTGAAAATACAGGCTCTGCCTCTGCTGTAAATATTGTTGTTAAAACTATAATTGATGAAACAAAATTTGATAGCTCTAGTTTTATACCTCTAGATAGTAGTCATATTTATAGCACCAAAATAACAAATAATAATGAGGTTGAATTTATTTTTGAAAACATTGAACTCCCATTTGATGATGCCAACAATGATGGGTATGTTGTATTTAAGATTAAAACACTATCGACCTTAGATTTAGGAAACACCTTTGAAAGCACGGCTGATATATACTTTGATTATAACTTTCCAATTATTACGAATACTTATTCTACTGAAATTGTAAACGAAAGATTACATACCGATAAAAACAGTACAGACGCCATTCAAATATACCCAAATCCTGTTACAGATATTTTGAACATTGAAGGCACAAGTTTATTACAATCAATTTCACTGTATACTTTGTCTGGTCAATTAATTATAGAACAAACGGAATCTCTAAATAAGCTAGACTTAACTAATTTAAAAAATGGTTTTTACATGCTAAAATTGAAAACACCTTTCGGAGAAATGAATAAGAAGATCATAAAATTATAGCATATTATCTATTCTTCTCCTCAATCCACTTACTCATAAATTTGGTGCTTTGCATGGATTGCATCATAAATAATTGTCCGATAAAGTTGTTTTCGCGATGTGCATTTATATCCGTAGAAAGTTCTATTAGTTTAGATGCAAATCCTTTTTCAAAATTTACTTTATTGAAGCGCTGATGTATCACTTTAAAACCATGTTGTTGTTTTTGTTTCCAAGTTTCAGCATTATTGTAAAGTAAGACAGCTTTTTCAGCAAAAACTTTAGGGTTATCCGAGATAAAACCGTTAACATCTAGATGACCAAACATGCCTTCGGCTGCAATGCTCGTCATTGCACAAGGAGTTCCGTTTTGCATCGCGTCTATGAGTTTTCCTTTAAGTCCGGCACCAAATCGCAAAGATGCTAAGCAAACCTTGGCGTTTTTCATGACGTCATTGACGTCCTCAGCAAAACCTTTAATAAAAAATCCTTCTTTAGGTTTATGGAGTTGGGTCACTTTTTGCGATTCATAAGATCCATAAATATGCAATTCCGCTTTTGGTAATTGTTGTCGTATTATTGGCCAAATCGTTTGTTTTAAATACAATACGGCATCATAGTTTGGAGCGTGTAAAAAATTACCGATGGTTATAAAATGTTGTCGTGCTTCAAAAGTTGGTAAGTATTTTATATCGTCCTCTGAAATAGGCTGTAACAGAAAAGGCAAATAATACAGTAAACTTGTATCAATGTTAAATTGATTGGTTAAAATATCAATTTCAGCTTCAGAAATTATTAAACTCAGGTCACAACGATAGATACTGGCAATTTCACGTTTGGTAGTATCGTTTTGAAGATATTCTAATGTAACGACTTCATTTCGTTTTAACGCTACTTCCCTAGCCTTTCGTAAGCCATGAAAATCTTCGGTATCTAAAATTCGCAACGCATTAGGACATTGTTCTGAAACGCGCCAGCCATATTGTTCTTCCGTCATAAAACGATCAAACAACACAGCATCTGGATCTAATTCTTTTACAAATGCATCAAAAGACGAATCGTTTAAAAGAATCGGTTTGGTTTCAACATTTATGGTGTTTAAATCAAACGTATTATCAGACATTTTAGCTGCAGAAGAAAACGTCACTTCATAACCTTGATTTTGAAATTGCGTTATCAATTGAAGTATACGACTGCCAGCAGCAGAACTTTTGGGCTCTGGCCAAACGAAACCGATAACGAATAATTTTTTTTTCATGTAACAATTATAAAATTCCAAAAAATAAATCTAAAACACCAATTGGTCCGCATAGAATTTAATTTTTATAATCTTATTTTTTGATTAATTTTATCTCGAATAATTGGGACTAAATTAATCAATTTTCATTTGACCAAAGCAGAACTCTATAAGGAATTAAACTACGTCAACCATTCGCGCGATATGCGATTGAAGTACGCTCACCTTATCATTGATAATCCGGAATTGGTCGCACCACTTTTAGACATTCTATTTGATGTGGATGATAAAATTTCGTGCAGAGCCGCTTGGGTTTTTGAGTTTATGTGTGGTGAAAATTTAGATGCTATAATTCCGCATCTCGATACGTTTACTAATAACATTTCAAAAGTCCACTTAGATCCGGCCGTTAGACCGGTAGCTAAGATTTGTGAGTATTTGACCAAAGCCCATTATTCTAAAACCGACAATGCCATTAAGACAGCACTTTCTGAAACTCATAAAGAAAAAATTGTAGAAGCTTGCTTCGATTGGATGATTAATGATGAAAAAATAGCACCAAAAGCCTATAGCATGAATAGCTTATATCTCTTAGGTACTGAGTACGATTGGATTCACCCAGAACTAGCTATTATTTTAGAACGTGATTATGAAATGCAAAGTTCCGGGTTTAAAGCAAGAGCAAAGCATATTTTAAAGAAAATTAAAACGCATTAGAAATTGTAGGTTTGTTGTTGGAAAATATCCTAAAAACTTCTTGCTTCGTGCTTTAAACTTCAAACTTACTTCCTATATTTACCACTTCTAAAAAACTAACATAAATGGCACTTTCACCTCTTAATGCAATTTCACCAATCGATGGTAGATACCGATCTAAAGTTGAAGCTTTAGGCAATTATTTCTCAGAAGAAGCACTGATTAAATATCGTGTTTTAGTAGAGGTCGAATATTTTATTGCACTATGTGAATTACCATTGCCGCAGTTAGAACCTGTTTCTAGTTCTGTTTTTGAAGATTTAAGAGGGATTTATAAAAATTTTACTGCTGTTGATGCGTCTGCCATTAAAGAGATTGAAAAAGTTACTAATCACGATGTAAAAGCCGTTGAATATTTTATAAAAGATAAATTTGATGGCTTAGAACTATCAGCATATAAAGAATTTATTCATTTTGGATTAACGTCTCAAGACATCAATAATACAGCAATTCCTTTAAGTATTAAGGATGCGATGAACGATGTTTATGTTCCTGAATACCTTTTACTTTTAGAAAAGATAGAAAATCTCGCTTCAGATTGGGCTCATATCCCAATGCTAGCAAGAACGCATGGTCAACCTGCTTCGCCTACACGTTTAGGAAAAGAAATTGAAGTTTTTGCTGTACGATTAAAAGAGCAATTCAATTTATTAAATGATGTACCAAGTGCTGCTAAATTTGGTGGTGCAACAGGAAATTTCAACGCTCATAAAGTCGCTTATCCTACTATCGATTGGAAAGCATTTGGAACTAAATTTGTTCAAGAAAAATTGGGCTTACATCACTCGTTTCCAACAACACAAATAGAGCATTACGATCATGTTGCGGCTTTGTTTGATGGCTTAAAACGTATTAACACTATAATTATTGATTTAGACAGAGACATCTGGACATACGTATCAATGGATTATTTTAAACAAAAGATTAAAGCTGGTGAAGTAGGAAGTTCTGCAATGCCACATAAAGTAAATCCTATTGATTTTGAAAATAGTGAAGGGAATTTAGGAATAGCGAATGCCATTTTTGAACACCTTTCTGCAAAATTACCTCTTTCTAGATTACAACGTGATTTAACCGACAGTACCGTTTTAAGAAATGTTGGTGTGCCTTTTGGACATACACTTATTGCGTTTAAATCTACCGTGAAAGGTTTGGGTAAATTATTATTGAACGAACCAAAATTTGCTCAAGATTTAGAAAACAATTGGGCCGTAGTTGCTGAAGCTATTCAAACGATATTAAGACGTGAGAGTTATCCGAACCCTTATGAAGCATTAAAAGGGCTTACAAGAACTAATGAAGCGATTACACAAACGTCTATTTCTAATTTTATTGATACCTTAGAGGTTTCTGATACTATTAAATCGGAATTAAAAGCGATTACACCAAGTAACTATACTGGAATTTAAATGATATCATTTGTAAAATCATATTCTATATCTAAAGATACTATAGCCTTGTTAGCTGTGACTATGATAGTACTCGGTCTATTTTTGTCTGGCTTATTTGATGTGCTAGATTATCTGATTATAAAAGCTTTATTATTTTTCAGTTTTGGTACTTTATTTATTTTAGCCTGTATCTATGCTATAAAAAATGACACGGACACAGAAAAAAATCGCCCTGAAGAAGCACTTCAAAACGATTCTAATTAACATTTAAATACGAATACCAAGTATACTTAGTATATGTCAGATTATTTAAAAAAGTTGGTTAAACCTTTAAGTTGGTTTTCATCAAAATCTGCCTTTTCTAATAACGACGTTAATGACATTAATTTATTAGCATTCATATCATCACCTAGAATTCTAGCAATTAGAAAGCCTTTGTTTTTAGCATTTCCAAAGATGATGAGTTCATCAATATTGTCTATATCTCCTAAAAATTTCACTACAAATTTTCCATCTGTTGGATTACCTCCACGCATTAGCTCTTCGTAACTAGAGTCTTTTAGAATGGTATTTACTTTTTCTAATTCTAATTTATAGTCGTCAGCATCTGTATCCGCTTTCATAAATGTTAAAACATTCAACTTATCTACAGAATTATAAGCTTCTTTCTGTTCTTCGGTCATGTCAACATTCTCAACATTGACAAAACTTGTTGGCAAATCAAACGACGCAAAACCTGGTTTTAATTCATTTTCTACATAGTAGGTTTGCAACGTAGGCTCCTGATTACAACTTGTAAAAGCTGTAACCAAAAGCAACATTACTATTGATTTTTTGATTGATTGTATCATATTTATGGCCCACAAAAGTGAGTATTCTTTTTAGTTAATATTAGTTCTTATCTCCTGCTTTCTTTAACTGCTCACCACCTGGAATATCCATTTTACTGGTTATTTTAGAGATTTGTCTTAAATCTATATCACCTGTTAAAGACAACACGACTGTTTCAAACACACGTTTTTTACCATTAATTTCAATATCTGTACCTTCTGTTATAGCTTTTAATCCAGTCATATACATCAATAATTCTTTTACGTGGTTTTCGTCGTTACCTTCTTTTACGTAAAACTTAACGCTTTGCTCACCATCTTTAAAACGCATTAACTCTTCAAGCTTAGTGGATTTTAAATAAGAATCTACTGTAGATTTCATATCAGAAGACACTTTTTCATCACCAGTGGTAAATACTTTAAGACCAGTTATTTTCTTAACCATCTCTAAAAGTTTTTGATCTTCAGGATCATCCATATCCATATCTATACTAGATAACATTCTAAACATCTTCTGATTGATAACAAAAGAAGTGACTTCTGCATTATCTTCAAATTTATCGAATACACCTTGAGCAAATGTCAATATTGGTGTCAATAAAAGGGCTGTGATTATAATTAATTTCTTCATAATTTTTTGTTTTAATTGTTTTTTAAAATTTTGTTTGTCATTGTATTAAATTCACCTAGCTTACTGGCTTGCTGAGCACCTTCGTTGATGTTCTCTCCTACTAAAGCTAAACTTGATAATTGTGTTTTTCCTTCATTCATCCCTAGAGAGATTAAACTAAAAGCTTCCATCGTTTGGTTATACACCATAAGGGCTTCTTGTTTTTCTTCTTCCGTAGGACCCATAAAACTTGGCACAACTAAACCAAGCATTAGAACGGCAACAGCTGCGACAGAAATCCATTGATACAATTTTGTTTTCTTAGTGTTTAATGAAACGTCTTTGGTATACTGTTCTTGTTTTGATTTAGAAAAGTATATAAACATGGGCTTATAATGCTCAAATTCTGGCGCCACATGATCTCCGTTGAAGTACGCCTTTAGTTGCGCTTCCTCTTGTACAGATGTTTCTGCATTGTTATACTTTTCTAGTAATGTCTCTATATTATTTAATACCATATTGATGTGTATTAGTTAATTTTTCTCTTATTGTTTTTCGTGCTCTAGATAAATTTACGCGAATCGCAGTTTCATTCATGTCTAACATTTTAGCGATATCTTCATAATCATATTCTTCAATATCTCTTAATTGCACTATTATTTTTTGTTGTTCTGGTAAGTCTTCCATAATCTTAGACACCCAATCCACACTATCTTTTGCTTCAACCTGATGTTGTAACGACGCATTGTTATCTGTGTAATTACTATGAACAATTTTTAAATTCTGTGCTTGTTTCGATTTTAAACGGTCTAAGCAAAAATTCTTTGTCATGGTCATTGAAAATGCTTCCACATTTTTATAGTCACCAATCTTGTTGTTATTCTTCCATAATTTTAAAAGTATTTCTTGCGTGGCATCTTCTGCTTCTTCACGAGAAACCAGTAATCGTTTCGCTAAACGAAATACTTTATCCTTAAATGGCATTACTAAGCTTACAAAATCTGCTTGCTTCATTATTGTTTTGATTGATTGGTGAAGTCAATTTTACTTGCCTTCATTATTACGACGATACACTTTATGTTTTGTTACAAAGATTTCTTTTTTTTACAATATTGTAAGTAAATTTAGAGTTTTACAGTAAGAAAAGAAAAATTGCTACTTATTAAAGAAAAATAACTATGAAAAATTTTAAGGTTTTATTACTCTCTTGTTTTGCCATGATGGCAGTAACAAGTTGTTTTGAAGATATGGATGACAATCCTATTTCAACTGTAGAAATTAATGACTTCGTGTGGAAAGGAATGAATGCGGTTTATGCCTATAAGGATGAAATCACAGATTTAATGAATGATCGATTTACTTCTAACGACGATTACACAAATTACCTCAATGAGTATGCTTCACCCGAAGACCTATTTGAATCCTTACTTTATTTACCAGATAACATTGATGAATTTAGTGTTATTGTCCCTAATTATTTCGAATTAGAGCAATTATTGCAAGGCACCACTTTTAATAACGGTATGGCTTATGGTTTAGTTAAATTGCCAAATGCCACAGAAGATATTTTTGGTTATGTCCGCTATGTAATGCCTAATACAGATGCAGAGGCTAAAGGTGTCACTCGAGGTATGATTTTTAATACTATTGATGGTGCATTAATAACTGAGACTAACTTCAGCGCTTTATTAAGTCCTACTACATATACTATTGGTTTGGCTGATTACGATAATAATGGCACAACGGTAACACTAACGGATGATAGTATTACATCTAATAATGAAACGATAACACTTACAAAATCGGCATATACCGAGAACCCAATTTTAACTCATAACGTTCTTAATGTTGATGGTAGCGCTATAGGTTATTTAATGTATAACGGATTTAGAATCGGTGATGACAACCTTGATGAATTAAATAATGTATTTGCAGAATTTCAATCTGAAGGTATATCTGATTTGGTTTTAGACTTACGTTATAATGGTGGAGGCAGCGTTGATACTGCTATATGGTTAGCGTCTATGATAACTGGGCAATATACTGGAGAGGTGTTCTTTAAAGAAAAATGGAATACAGATATACTCACTGAATTTGAACAAAGCAATCCGGATGCCTTAATAAATCCTTTTGTTACACAAATGACCAAACGTAACACTAATGGTGACATCACCTATCAACAATCAATTACTAGTTTAAATTTAAATAAAGTCTATATCCTAACAACAAGAAGTAGCGCTTCTGCTAGCGAACTTGTTATTAATGGTTTAACTCCTTATATTGATGTTGTGCAAGTTGGAGCAACGACAAGAGGTAAATCTCAAGCTTCGAGAACAATCTATGATTCTGCTAATTTATCTAAAGAAAATGTGAACCCTAATCATACGTATGCTATGCAGCCTTTGATCTATGAAGCCCAAAATGCTGATGGTTATTCCGAATTTTATAACGGATTGAGTCCAGATCCTTCTTTCCAATTATCGGAATACTATGAAAACCTTGGTGTACTTGGTGATATTGAAGAACGTTTATTAGCTGAAGCCATTGCTGACATCACAGGCTTAAGTCGTTCTGCAATAGAAACACAACAGCCCTATGAAACTGTAAAGCAAATTGGTGATCAGAATTTTAAAAATCCATTTCGATTTGATATGATAGATGATCGACCACTAAAATTTAATATTATAAATCAATAACAT